>JBAZOP010000011.1 GCA_041648665.1 bacterium
GGCGCGGTCGCCCCAGGATATCGGGGCCAGCGTCTTGTCCCATCCCGACGAGCCGAAGACCGCCGTGACCGCCTCTTCCAGTCCGCCCGTTCCCGGCGTCACCAATCCCGCAGGGCTGCCGTGGTAACGCAACCAGAGCAGCGGGGAATGCTGGTCCACAAACTCTTTAAAACTCATGTCATCCTGGGCCAACTGGCTGAAACCGTTCGCCACTTCGCCGATGGACGATTCTTGCAGAAGGTTCAATGTGCCGAATATCTGAATGGCTATGCTGGGCGGGTTCAGGCCCATGATCCCGCGCGTACCGAGCCGGGTGAGGGTATTGGTGATGCGGTTCAGGTTGTCGCTTGGGGCTGTGATGTCGAGGCCCGCATAGTCCCGGACGTAGCGGTTAAGGGCGTGCAGCAGTTGACGCCCGCGCCTGCGCCCGAACGCGGAGCGCACAGCCTCTTGAAACCCCACGTTGTCCAGCAGCCGTACCGCGTCCAGGCTGGGGGCGTACTGCCCGATGTAGCTCGACATGCGGACGATCTGCTCGACGTGGTTCTCCATCCATCCCGTCGAGAGCGTCAACGGCGTCTTGCCGCCCTTGCGTTGCTTGAAGATGCCCTGATCGCTCAGGTCGTGCTCCGCCCATCCCCGCAACAGGGCCATAGGCTCCTTCTGCTGTGCGAGATACCGCGCGTCGCGCTGGCGGTTGGCGTGCAGGCCCTCTTGCTTCGCAAACAGCGGCACACCAAAAAGCCGTTGCCATGCCTCGTTCACCAGCGGCCCCAGACGTGCCGTGCGGTACATCGCGCCCCGCTCGACGGCGTTTCGCGCGTCCTCCGGCATGTCCTGGAAGATGTCCAGCAACGCCTCGCGGTCGAACCTGAAGCCCTTCAACTGCTCCTCGCCGACGGTGAAGCCCGACTTGATCATTACGTCGCGGTTATCGAGATCGAGCCACATCTCGTAGAGCCGCATCTGCTGGTTGAGCGTGAGTTCCACACCCTGAAGCGGTTTCCCCTCCAGATCGGTGACGGTCCCCTGTTTCGGCTGAACCCACTGCGTGAGGTTGAAGTCTCCACCCGGAGCGAAATGCTCCCGCGTCAGGCCGCTGTCTTCGAGAAGCCGCTGCGTGTCCTTCAGGCCCTCGACGGTAAGGGCGAACTTCTGGCGGTTCCCCTCGTGCATGTTATCCCACAGGACGCGGCGGACGACTTCGCCGGTCTTGCCGACGATCTTATTGATGATGGTCTTGGGGCGCTGCGCGTCGCGGTGTATCAGGCCGGTGAACCAGTCTGCCAGACGCCCGGCAAGGCCCGGCTCACGCGCAAAGGTGCGCCCCGCGGGCGTACGATACTTCTCTCCGCCGTAGTCTTTGATCTCCTGCGGAGCGGCCTTCAGGTCGTCATCGACCCGCCGCTTCTCCCTCCCCGCAAGCCATTCGTTCTTTACGTCGTTCTCGTGCCGGATGGCGTTCAGGGCGTAGGCGATGGTCCGCTTCTCATCGGGCGATAGTTCGCTCAGGGCTTTCTTGCCCGCGTCATGGTCCGCGATGATCTGTTCTGCCTGACGCAACAGGCTTAGCGGAACGGCTACGTTCTCCTCCCCTTCGCGCTCCACATACTCCAGGACGTTGCGCATCTGGTGGAGGACTTCCTGCGACGTCTTCTTCATGCGGAAGCCGCCCAATACGGCTTCTGCCCGATCCTGATACTCTGCTCTCAGGTGCCGCTTATCGAGGTTGGCAAGCGCATCTTTGAGTTCCGCCGTGGCAACGGAATCGCGGTGCTGGTTGATGACCTGCCAGATTCGGGTCAGCGTCGCCTGCTGTTGAGTCGGCGTGCGACCGCGCAAGACGGCACGGAACAGCCTGCCGCGTTTCTCAGGCGGCAGTTCCGCTTCAATGAGTTCAAGGTTGTCCAGTTGCACCTGTTGGAGTTCCAGTTGCCCCTTGCGTTCGCCTTGCCGTTCAGCGGCCGCCGCCTTGCGTTCGCCCCGCAACCATTCGCGCCGCGCCCCTCGCTCCTCGTGTTCCAACGCGTTGCGCAACAGGTCTGTCTCGCGCACAGTGAGTTCGCGCGAACCCGACTGGGTGACGGCCCGGATGCGGGCCTTGATGTTCTTGCGGATCGCGGCCACGAAGTGCGGGTCGCCTTCGCCCGGCTCCGGCTCCACGTCCATGTCCTCGGCGAGTTCACGAGCGGCCTCGGCCTTGCCCGCCTCGAACCGTTCCTGGGCTTGCGCCAGCGCCGCGCTCTGCGTCATGGATACGGCTTCCGGCTTCTCGTACTGCCCCCGGTGTTCCGCCTCTGCCGCCTGCTCGACGGCCCGCTGAATCCCGCCCCGGTCTATGCCCTCCCCTTCCGGTTCCGGTTCCGGCGCTGCCGGGGTTTCGGGGGGAGCCTGGGGGGGCTGAACGGGGGGCTGGGCTGCCGTCACTTCAGGTGCAACTTCCGCCTTCGCGGGTTCCTCGGCTTCGGGGAAGTCGGACTGCGTCCCGTACTTCTCCGCGAGGTCGGGATAGTCGGCGAGGACTTCGGGGGGAACGGACTTGGCTTGGGAAAGAGCTTGTTCAACGGAGGCCCGATGCGCTCGGGCAATGGTAGATTTCGACGTACCGCCCGGTATCTTATATATGTCGGCCTTGTCCTGTCGCTGCATGTGCTCTTGCGTTTGGCCGAGCGTAATCTGCCACGCCTTGACATCGCCACGGGCAATAAGTGGGTCTAGCTCTTTCGCCGTCATCTCCCACGGCTGCTTGGCGGGGGGCTGGGATTCAGCATCTTTGCCGGGTATGTAGGCGAACCCGCCCTCGGTCTTGCGTCGGGACGGCATGCCCCTGTGTGCTTCAGCGCGTGCGTTGCGGATCGCTTCCAGTGCATCCGGCCCGTGCTGAAGAATCTTGCCCGGCCCGCCGAACACCCCCGACAACACCGCCGCCGCCTTCATATCATCCCACGCGGCCTTGCCGTCCTCGCTGGTGGGCTTGATTCCCGCCACCTCATACCGGGCAAGCCACTCGCCAAGATTCTGCCCCCCCTCGATTCCCATTTCCTCAAGGGCCGTGACCATGATGCCGCGCTTGCTCGCCTTCGTGAGCTTCCCGATCTCCGCGTATTCGAGCACGCTCGTACCGAGTCCGCCCGCCAACGCGATTTGCTCGGCCTTCTCAGGTGAAACCCCTCGCGCTATCGCGTCCTCGTAGAGCCGGTCTGCGGCCGTCGCAAAGGACAGCAGGAACTTGATGGGTGCAGCCGGTCCGCCCAGCAGTGCCAGTTCCGCGACGTAGGGCAACGCCTCTGCCGCGTTCTCAATCATGCCGGGGTTGATGGACCGCTTCATGCCGGGATGCTTCTGAAGCCAGTCATTGGCCGCGCGGACGAGATCCCCCGACTTGCCCCGTTCGTCATACCACCTGATCATCTTGTTCGCGTCGCCGATTTCGCTCAGCCACGCATTGTAGGTCTTGTCGTCGATGCCCCCGCTGGCGTGCGAAAGCCATGCGTTCGTCCTGCCGATCATCGAGCCGATCATCACGCCCAGATTCATGACCGCCTTCGGCTGACGGGCAAGGGACACGGTGCCCCGCGTCAATGCCGCCCCCTGCGTCGCAAACCATCCCCGGCCTTCGTGGGTGTCTTCGGGTTTTCCGTAGCGTTCCTCTCCCGCAAGGGCGCGGACGTATTCCTGCTCCCTGTTGCCGTCGTAGCCCTGTCGTGCCGCTCGCAGACTGCGGAAGCCCTGCATGAAGTCGGCCCAGACCTTGGGGTTGTCGGAATATTTCCGCCGCAACGCCTTCATGTCGGGCGGCTTGCCCCCGAGTACCGGGTCTGCCAGATTCTTCAATACGCCCGCGAGTTCTTCAGGCATGCCACCTTCGGGGAGAACGTACGGCAGCGGCTCCTTCGGCAACGGCTCGGCGCGTTTCGGATCGCCCGTTTCGAACGCTTGCTCGCGCGACCGCATGACGGCCCACTCGCGCCGCTTGCGCTTGCGTTCTTCTGGCGTGTCGAGCGTTTCGCGGTAGTATTGTTCGTAGAGGCTCATCGCTCGTCCTGTATGGCCTTCATCCATCCCGGAATGCTCGCGCGTGCGACGTTCTGCGCCAGCGCCACGCTGTCCTCATCCGACAGGATCGTCTCTGCCGACTTCTCCAGGGCCGCGATGATTTCCTCCATCGCCGCGTCGCGCTTCATCCCCTCCATCACTATCTGCGGCGCGTAGAGTTGCAGCCATCCGAGCACGGCCTTGTTGCCCATGACGGTATCGGCCGTCACGTCTTCGGGAATCGTCGGCACCATGCGTTCGGGATACTTCCACTTCGGCTCCCAAATCTCGTGCTCCGGGATCGGCTCGCCCTGGAGATACTTGAGCCGCTTGGCTGGGTCTTTCACCTTGTTGGCCTTGTCCATCGCTGCGGCGTTGTTCATGCGGAGCTTCGACCTGGCCCCCTGCTCGTCAGCCATCGCCTTCTGGACCCTGAGTTGGTAGTCGCGCTCGCTCTCGTTGACGTGTCGTCCCTCGATGCGCGTGCGAAGCGAGAGGTTCTCGGTGGCCATTGCGTTGTCTGCGTCTATATCCTTCTCGCGTACGTCGATGGCCCGGTTGAGTCTCTGTTCCTGCGTCAGCCACTTCTCGTGTTCCAGTTGATCACGCGCCCGGTCCCGTTCGCCCGTGAGCGTCAGCATGTTGGCCTTGTGTGTGAGGTCGCTCAATTCCTGCGACAGTCGCCGCTGGTTGTCCTCCCGGTCCGCTTCCGCCTTCGCCTCACGGTCCAACTGCTTTTGTGACGCCTGGAACTCCCGCTCCTTCTCTGCGCGTTCGGTATCCGTCGCGTCCTTCAGTTGGGCCAGTTTCAGGTCCCATTCCCTCTGTTCCCGCCGTTCCTGCATCTTCATCTCGCGTTCGGCCAGTTCCTTCTGCATCTCGGCCTGCTGCTGGGCCATGGCCTGTTCCTGCTCCATTGCCTGCTGCTGGGCCTCGGCGTCGGCCTGGGCGCGGCGCATCCGGTTCATGTAGAGCCTGCGATACGCGCCCTGCATGACCGTTCCGAAGGAACCGTAGCCGCCCTGTTGGATGTTCGGCATGGATTACCATCCCATCTGTTCAGCAAAGGTCTTCTTCTTGGCCGGTCGCGGGCTGACGGTGTAGCCGCCGGTCCGTGCGGTCCCGCCCCTGAGTCCGACGCCGAAACGGTTGCCGCCGATTGAGGTCTTGCGCCCTATCGTCCCGCCCCCGCCGCCATACTGTCCAAGCTCCGCAAGGCTCCCGTAGTTGCTGGGGCTGTAGGTCGTGTTGGCCAGGATGTTGGCCATGTTCCCCAGTCCGCGTTCCCGGCGTCCCTCAAACTCGCGCCTGAGTCCGCCAAGCTCCGTCCCGGCCTGCCGCCCGAAGATGGTTGCGCCCCGGTTCGCGATAGCCGACACGTCCTGTGCCGACTCCCCGGTGAACCCGCCACGCGCCCGCGTCGTCATCGCCTCGCGTCTGGCCTGCTGCTCGAACCCGCTCCGGCGAAGCCCGATGTCCCGCATCACGTCGGCCTGGAGCTTGTCCATGCGGTTGTTGCCCTGTGCGTCTACCCCGAAACGTTCCGCGATATCCGGGGGCAGTTCCCCGATGTCGGCAGCCAGCAACCGGAGCGCGTCCTGCTGCGACTGCTCGGTGCGGGACGTGGCCCGGTCCTGCTCCGCCTTGCTCAGTCCGGCAAGCGCAAGCATGTTGGTGGGGGCCGACTCGAAACTGCCCGCGTTGATCGCGCGTTCAAGCGCGGCCCTGATCTGCGGGTCCGTCTCGGACTGAAGATAGATGCGCATCAGGTCGTTGTTCTGTCGCGACTGCCGCATCCCGATGGGTCCGGTGGGCCTGCCCTGGAAGTATCTCCACAGCGACGCCATGTCGGGCTGAAACGAGTTCCTGAATCCTGCCATGTCACACACCTCCGAGTCGGGTCGGGTCAACGCGGTAGTTCAGCACGAAACGCTTGACCCGGATTGCGCGGTCGGTCTGATAGTTTTCGAGGCATACCTGAATCTGCCCGCCCTCCACGTGATCGTTGGCGCTGAACGCCACGGACGGCCAGTCGAGCAGTTTGCTGCTGTCCCCCAGCGCGACGGTCTTCTTCGTGTCCCCGCTGTAGATGCTCGTCGCCCCGTCGGTCAGGATGTAGCAGTACATCGAGTCCGTGCCGCTGTAGGAGTTCCGGTCTATGTGGAACGCTACGCCCGTGGGGGTGACGTAGTGGAACCCCTCGCCGGCCATCTGGACCCCTGCTGACACCACGCGGAACCCGATGCCGCCGACGTAGTACTTCCATCCCGCGGCGGGGTTGCTGTCCCATGCCGCGCCGACGGTCAGTTGCGTGCCGGTGTTGGCCGTGACCCAGCGCAGTTGCGCGTTGCCGCCGGTTGCGTCCGTGACCCAGACGGGGCAGCCGATGAGGTCGTCATTCGTTGCATAGAAGCTCGCAGTGGAATCGGTACAGGTAGTTGCCCCGCCGGAGGTGACCGTCCCGCTCCGCGTGCTTGCACTCATGGTGCCGCCTACATCGACCGCCCCGTCCGTGGTCCCGCTGTCGCACAGATAGATGATGTTCTGGTTGTCTACGACGTAGATGTACGGCACGTAGGTGTTCTCGTGAACCCGCTTGGCGCAGCACGCGGCCTTGACCACGTACCCGTCGTAGATGGCCCATGCGCCTCCCTTGCCGTCGCGGGACACCTGGTAGACCAGCACGGTGTCGTTGACAGTCGAGGACGCCGACGGCACGAAGAACCAAGCCTGTTGCTTGGTGGGATACCAGACGGCCAGTCCGCTCGAGAGGTAGGTCGCGGCCAGGCTCGCATAGGTGGTGTCGAGTATCTGGTGGGTGAGCGATGCCTGGTCCGTGCCGGAGTGGACGTAGACCCCATCGCGTGCGAGGAAGTAGGCGAACCTGTCGCCTGAGCACACGCCGTCGCGTGCGATAGCTCCCGCGCCCCTGCCCGTGTGCGAGAGCAGGAAGCGCGGGGCATCGCCTATGACGGTCCACGTATCTTCGGGCGTGAACACTACGAGTCGATCACCGGCAAGCGCGAAGTTCTGAACGTCGCCACTCGTCTGCGGTATCATCGTGCCGTCGTAATGGTCCGTCTGCTGGTCCGTGAACGCGACGTATTCGGGACGGTCCACGTCTGAGAACAGAATCCAGTTGGCCGGGCAGCCCTCGTAGGGCGCGTTATCGGCCCCCGCCCCGCCATACCACGCCCGGAGCGCGTAGGACGCGATGCAGGGGGAAATCGGCGGCAGGTCGCGTTCCACGCGGGCGTTGTCGAGGTCCGTCCAGATGATCTCGGTGAACGCGGTGTCGCTGCCTAGCCCGTCGTCGGCAAGGGAATAGGTCGTGCTCTCGGCCTTCTCGCCGTCATACCAGAGGTCCGGGTCTTCGCCCGCAGCAGAGTTCGCGCGGGATGCGTAGATGATGGCCGTCGTGACTCCGGTCTGCGTGCCGGCCGGAATGGTGATGTCGATGTCGTCGTTGCCCGCCGTGATGGTGACCTTGTAGGTGCCGATGTTGTCGGCCCCGGCGGTCACGGGGGAGGGGTTGGACTCCACGCCCGTCGTCGGGTTGCTCCACGCGCAGCGGATGTAAACCACGTCGTCGGTAGCGTAGCGTGCGGTGCCGTTGGATTCCGCGACGGTCCACGTCGTTGCGGGCGGCTCGATGCCGGACTGGATGATGACGAGCGCCCCCGCACTGATATAGGCCATGAGGTTCTTGTCGGTCCCGTTCACCAGATAGATGAACGCGCCGTGCCCGATGCCGCGCCACGTGCTGGCCAATGTGCCGGTCGAGTGCAGGGCCGCCGACTGAACCGGGCTGCCGCTGCTGCCGGTCATGCTCCAGATATACTTGCCGTCGCTGAGCAGGATCCCCGCATATCTCGTGCCGCCCGAATAGATGTCGTAGGGGATGACGCTGGTGATCTGCCCGATGCTGCCGGATGCCACGTCTGAGGGATGGAGCTTGGACGTGGAGAGGCGCTTGCGCCCGTTGCGCTTGCGGATGTCGCCGACGTAGAACGGGTCCACGTTGCGCAGCACGGGGAACACGGTGTGGTCGAGCATGGCCGGGTTCGCGGAGTCGTTCATCCGGGCCACGCCGCCGCCGAAGGTCTGTGAGCGCACGAGGCTTGGCATGTTCACGCCCTGATTACGTATGCCTGAGAAACGTCTGCGTCCGGGGTGCCTGTCCACGAGCAGAAGTCCGAAGCGCCGTCACACGCGACCCGTATCTGGAACCCGTAGATCGCGACCTGGTCGTTCCAGTCGAGCGCGTTCGTGAGTTCGCGTCTGACGGTCATCAACAGGGGCCACTCGCCGCTCAAGGTGCAGGTCGCGTTGGCCATGTCAGCCGGATCGGTGCCGTCCAGCGTGCAGGACAGAACGCCCTCCTGCATGAGTGCGACGTTGTAGAGCGCTTCGTTCCCCACGCTCAACGCCGTGCCGCCCGCCCAGTCGATGGTCGCGGGGTCGAAGTCCTCCAGTATCGGCTTGATGCCGACATACAGGCCCGCGTCAAACGCCGCCGTCGTAGCCCCGGCATCCATGTCGTCGTCCACGCTCTCCTGCCGCTGCCAGTCCGACGCCTGATGCACGATGTCAAAGACCACGCGCTCGATCTTGCGGGTTGCCCCGTAGACGAAATCGCTATGTACCAGCACGCGCACTTCATCGGCCCCGCCGTTGCTCTCGTAGAGGCTGAACGTCCCCGGCGTGCCGTTGCCGGTGTCCTGGCTGATGCTGGTGTAGTTCGTCCCGGCGTCGGCGAAGACCTCGTACTTGCTAAAAAAAGTCACGAACGCCCACCTCCCGTGGCGGTCGCGAGTGGCGATGACGCGGTCCCCTTCGGTCAACGCCGGATCGGTGTCCGATTCCCTGAGCCAGTACCCGCGCACGAGCGACTTCTTGAACTTGTTGTTCGCGTCGTGCATCCTGACCCAGTACCACAGGCCGTCGCCGATCTGCGAGTCGATGCAGCCCAGAAACCACGCGACGCGCTCAAGCCGGTCAAGCCTCGTGCCGATCAGGTTGTTGTCGTCTACCGGCACGCCCGACAGGTCGATGACCGCGGGTTCGCCGTTGACCTTCGCGACAAATGTGTCGCTGTTGCGGTCGTGTTTGGGGAACAGGTGTCCCATGTCAGACCTTTGTTCCGTAGAGGATGCGCGACTCTTTGCGGTACGGCGTCCGCTTGCTTCGGTACGGGAATCGCGGCACGAGCATGGATTGGGGGACGCGCCAGTCGCCGGTGAAGATGCTGCCCGTCATCCATTGTCTCAGCCCGTTAAGCTTCATGTCACACCCCAAACGGCCTGTAAAGCGGGTCGCCGATCCAGACCACTCTCCAACTGGCGATGTGAATTGTGGTCATCGAATAGGCTTCGACCAACGTCAGCCCGGCCAGGAGTCCTTGCAGAAAGCCCTTCATCTCCGGAAATCCAGCAGTGCTCGGCTCGGCTATCGCCCCGCACGTCGCCGTGATGCCCTCGCTCAACATCTTGCCCGCATAGCTTCCGGCGTCCTTCATCGCGAATCGCCAGGCGGGGTCTTTGGCTTTCATCCCGGAACTGTTGATCTCGATGCCGATGGCCCCGTCAGCCCACGCCCTGCTCGTCGGTATCGGCGCAGGCGGGGGCCACGTGTACCACCCGATGTAGAATCCCGCGTCGCCGTCGGTAAACTCCCACATGCGCGTCGTGCCGGTCGTCTGCTGAACTACGGTCCGACCGAGGTCCTCGCCGACCGTCGCGGGCGGGTCCCAGTTTCCGAGGTTGCCCAATTGCTCCGCGTCCCAGACGCGGTACACATCGTTGAACTCATTCGTCGGGTCATCACCCCACCAGTCGAAATACCACGTGCCCGGCAATCCCGTTCCGTCCGCCGCTATCGCCTTGTCGATGAGCCCCTTGATGATCGTCTCATTGGGACCGTCGAGTCTGCAAGCCAAGATCATGCCGTTGCACCCGTTCAACCCGGTCGTCGCCTGAAGTGAGGCGGTGTAATGCTTGACTTCGGTCAACTGCAACTGCTCGACTGGCGCTACGGGAGTTTCTTCGTGCGTCGCCAGAAAGTACGGGTTGCTCTGTCCGAGATAGCCGCCGCCTGACCGCTTCGACAACCACTGTTCCAAGGCGGTCGAGTCAAGCAGCGTCCCGACGCCCAGGACGAAATCCGGCATCAGCAACAGGCAGCGGATGTCCAGATCGTTGTCGTCGATGTGCGCCTCGATGAGACCCCACAGGACTTCGGCGTCCTCCTCGCTCATGTAGGCCGTGTCGTCGGTCGAGTACTGGTCTACGTCCACGCTCAGCATGTTGACGGCAGGGATGCGCCGCGCCGACATGTAATAGTCGGCTACGCTACGGGACATGTCTGTGTTGTTCACCAGCACGAGAATGTTGTGCCGCGACAGGCCGGTGTCGGTCGCATCGGGGCGCTTTTCGTAGGTTGTGTAGTATCCGCCCCCCTTCACTTCGAGATCGAGCTTGTGGCTTGGCGCGTCCGTCGCATACTGGCGCGTCAGGGCCTTCCGTGGCGTCAACAGGCTCTGAGGGACACGCCAGGCGTTGTCGAACCACGTTCCGGTCATCCATTGTCTGAGTCCGTTCAGCATCAGGTCGCCGCGTTTTCGGTTTCCGTCGTGTCGTCGTCGCTCACCGGCCACGTCAGGGCCGTCGTCGTACCGTCCGCCTTCTTCAGAATCTTCTGCGTCGCCGTCAGCGTCTTCTTCTGCGTCAGGTATCGGAAGACGAAGTCGAGCCGTTCGGCGAAGTTCATGCTCGCGTAGTTGGCGGGTTCCGTCGTGTCCACGGAGTCCAGTCCCGCAGCCGCGAGTGTGTAGCCGGTCTTGCTGGCTGCCGCGACGACGACGCCATCCGTCCCGGTGTCGGCCAGGATAGAAGCGATGGAAGAACCAGCGGCTTCTATCGCTGTTTTCACGTCTGCCGCGGAATGAGTGCTGAAGCCTGTCGCCGTGGCCCAATCGCCCTGATTGCCCTGGAGTTCGTCGGTATCGGCCAGAATGGAGGCGAGGTCGGCCGGGTCCATGAACACCGTGGCTGAACAGCCGATGCAGGACGCCTTGTAGACCGCGATGCGCAGCACGTCGCCGTTGGTCTCTGCCTGCGTCGGGGCGTAGGACGCGCTCTCGGAGGTCGCATCGTAGGACAACGTCCCGCCGCCCGCGTCCCAGGCCGCGCCGTCGAGCGACACGCGAACCGATGCGCCCGACGTGACGGCAGACCCATCGGCAATCAGCGTGATGCGCCCGATGCACACAGCCTTTGGCGTCGCCGCGTTTCTCGGATAACTCATTGGAAACTCCCGATGATCTTGGCATTCTGCGGCAGATACAGCCACGGGGTTGCGCCGCCCGGCTCGTCCTCGTAGAGCTCGAAGTTCTGCGACCAGCAGGTTGCGACGGCCGTCCCGTTCCACGTGGAGTCGCACGAGGCGTGCGCGAGGAGATAGCGATGTCCATCGTCGGGGACGGTCAGCGACCGATCGACGCCGACCTGCGTCGTGCGCGCCGCGTTCGAGAACACGCTCATCGTGGCCGTCGTGCCGCTCTTGACGACGCGCGCGTAGTAGGTGGTGCCGCTGACGAGGTTGATCAGGTCCGAGTAGACGTCGGCGACGAACTCCCACAGACGCACGAACGGCGCGTCGTTGTTGTCGTAGGCCGTCACGCCGAAGCCGCTGGTCATGCCGACGAGACCGCCCGGGGCGTCGGTGACGCCCCACAGGACCGTCTGCCCCTGGATGTCGCTGGCCGAGTCCCAGGCGAACTCGAACTCGTGCGCGTAGTCGTCGAAGTGGCCGGCGCCGAAGTCCTTCGCGACGTAGGCGATGGTGTTGCGTACCTGCGTGTCGACGGCGACGCGCGCGGAGGTGACGGTGAGGTCGCCGTTCGGGTCCACCGCTGTGTAGGTCGTCAGGTCCTGGTAGGCCATGTCCGCTCCGTACAGAAAAAAACCCGCTGCCGTTTGTCACGGTAGCGGGCTGATTGCTCCGGGGTTCATGAGGCCCTGAAGCGATATTCAGTTGTCAGACAAGACCAATCAGAGTTCGAGTTCTACGTCCGGGTCGCGGTCATCGGGACCGCGCCCCATCTTGAAACCGTGCATGTAATAACCGTTGTGCAGGTTGTAAATGCAGAAATACCTCGTGTCCCCGTTCAGAACCCGCAGAATGACCGCGTTGCACTTGTCGCGGGTCTGATTGGATGTCCCGTCGAGCCTTCTGATGACGACACAGTAATCCGGGTCGAAAACCGCGCCTTCTTCCGAAAGCCTTTCCCGCGCCGGGGCTGGCGGGGCGTCATAGCCGGCGTCGATGACCTGCAAGCTCGCCAGTTCCTCGAACACAGCCTCTTCCGTGTCGCAACAGAACCAACCCGTCCTCTCGCAGCACTTCTCCTCCGTCGCGAATCCGACAAACACGTCGTTGGTGTCTACCCAGTTGACGTGCCCCTGCCGCTCGAATTGCCTGATCATCGCTTCCCCCTCAGTCCAAGAAGCAGCAAGCCGGTCCCAAACAAGGCCCAAACGGACGGTTCGGGGATGGGTTCTACAAACATCGCCCGCGACACCCCGTAGGATACTCCCGACTGAACGCGCTTCAGGTCATACCATTGCGCCGTCATCGAATACGTGTTGAATGCCAGATATCGCGCGTCGTCGTACCCGACACCCAGGATAACGTGGTCTTCGTTTCCGTCCGCCGTCACGTCCACGCTCAGGAGCACCGGATGCCCCGCGTCTATCTCGCCCCGGTAGGTCGTCACGAAGGTGTCGCCCTGCCACCAGATAATCGGCGTCACAGCAAGGTCATAGGTCCGTAGCACGTCGTCGATGCGATACCACTGCACGCCGCCCGATGGAGTCGCCAGCATCCGTTGGGCAAGCTCCGAAATCAGCGGTTGGCCCTGCCGTTCCGGTTGCCAGTACGATACCAGCATCGCCGCCGAAGTCGGCGCACAGCCCTTGTACCACAGATAGGCCGGGACGCCTTCGATGACGATAGGGGCCGCGTTCAGGCTGCCACAGAACGATACTGCGACGATTAAAGCATTCAGGCATTTCCGCATGGTCGTATCCTCCTGCGGGATATCTACCACACGAAACGATGCCTGTCAAGGAGAATTATGCGGCCAACTTCAGGTCGTAGTGCGACCAGACGTACAGGGTCGTCAAACCCTGCCCGCCGCTGCCCGCGCTGGCGACCGCCAGGCTGATGCTTGCCGTGTCGATGACGGGCACGGGGGCCGTGACTGCCGGTGCCCCGTAATACGTTACCGTTCCGGTCGTGCCGGTGATGGTCGCAAAGGCGTAGCCGTCTTCGTCGCTGAACGTCGCGGTGTAGCCGTTGCCGGGGTTCGTGCCGTTGTCCTGCGTCTTGATGCCGAGCACAAGCCCCTGAATCCGGTTGCCCGTGGGCGTCAGCGTCGATACCGCACTCGTCACTGCCCCGTCCGTGTGTGCGGTCCAGGAGAACTCCAGGGCGTAGACGTACCCGCCCTGCGGGTGTTTCCATCGCTTGATTGCCTCAGTGCAGGTCGCTGCCATGTCTCGCTCCCTATTGTCTGTCGTAAGAGACCATGTGTATCGACGGTCTCATGCGCCGCTGGAGTCCCCGCCAGTGGCTGCGGAACTGGTTTCGCTGCTGCCCGTACGGATGCCGCTTCGAGTAGACGGCGGGGTCGTCTCTCGCTATCGAGTTGATCCGCAGGTTGAGTTCCCACGCCATGAGGTCGGCCCAACGCATCGGATCGAGCATCGGCTGAATCTCGTACGTCACCGTGCCGTCCGGCGTCCCGCCAGGCCACGCCGCGATGGTTGCGGTCCGCGTCGTGCCTGCATAATCCGTAATGACCGGCTGTTGAAACTCTTTGGCCGCTGTGGTACAGTCCGTGACAACCACCTTCGCGCCGTTGTAGTAGTCGTCAAACATGTCTCCGTAGTAACACTCGCCCTCAAGGGCCGAAGCCGTGTCGTCGAGAATGATGCTCGTGCTCGTGATGTCCGTTTCCGCCGTGGCCACGCCCTTGTGACAGTCCCACGGGGCGCGGGTATACCAGAGCGTCCACACCTGCGTCTGGTCGTTCCTGACCCACAGCAGTTCGTTGTCCGCTACGGCAAAGCCGCTGCCCGCCTGGTCCGCCCAATGCACGGGGTAAAGGTGGTCGGCGACCGACACGTCCTGCGTCGAGTCCCGAAGCAGCAGCAGCGACTCGTGGAAGTCGGGGAGGCTCGTCGTCTCTGTGCCCGCCGTCTGCGTGACGGTCGTCGATATCCGGCCAAGCAAGGGGAACATGCTCCGGGCCTCAGCGACCAGGTTCTTCTGCGCCTCGTTGAAGAACTGCATCAACTGGTCCGCGTCGTAGCGGTTCGCGACGATGTTCTCGCCCAGCAGATTCTTCGCCATGCTGATGATTTTGGTCGGATACATCGTCAGTTCCCCATGAATGTGCGGCTGCCGCGCCCGATGTAGTGCGTGTTGGACAGAATCGCGTAGCGGATCAGGTCGTCCTGCGCCCGCTGCTGTCTGCGGTTGTGCTCGTTAACAAGCACGTTCGCGGCCATGTCGTCGCGATTCCGCTCGCTGCTGTGACAGACCGAGTCGATGATGAACTTCCGGCCCTCGTCGTTCAGGGGCACGTTGGTCCCGTCCGGACGCTTGAGCAGCTTGAACGGCTCCCACTGTTTCGTCTTGACGTTCTGCCGCATCAGCGCATAGCAGCACTTCACCGTGTTCCACCCGATACTGAGGCCGGGGTAACGCTCTTTCACCCAACGGATGAAGGCCGTCGGCGCAATCGTCGGCGCGGGAATCCAGAGGCCGGTGTCCATGGTTTCCTCAAATGCCCTCCGGGGTTATCGGCAATCCGCCAAGCCCCGGAGGGCTGGTCGGCAATCGAGGGAGGGGTACCCCGGTTGCCGGAATGATTACTTCCCCTCAGCCTGATACGGCTGGCCGGTGATGTCTTCGTAGAACTTCATGTTGCCCGCGATCTGTGCGCCCAGCGCGACAAGGCCCTGCTGCCCCTGCGCCACCTGCTGCCTGAGCCGGGCGAACTGCGCCTGCTGGTCTGCGATGACCTTTGCCAGCTTCTCCGGGATGCTCTCGTCCTTCACGTCTGCAACAACGGGATCCTGTGCTTCACTCATGACTTTTCCCCTCGAACGGGGTTAAGGAAGATGCAGGGGCCGGGCCGATCCCGACCCCTGCGTGAGGTTGCGGTCTAGCCCTTCACGTCGCACAGCACCTCGATGCTGTTGATCTTCGCCTCACCCACCGCGCCGTCCGCATCCTGGAACGCGGTCGTCACGATGACCGAGAGCAGGTCTCCGGCTACGAGGTCCGCCGCCGTAACGGTGAAGTCGTGGGCGGCGGCGGTGCCTGTCAGGGTGATGACGGTTGTCTCACAGATGTCAGCACCCTTCGTACCGTCCGTCTTGTTGATCTCGTAGACGTTGAGGTCAACGGTCTTCGTGTCGCCATCCGCCGTGAAGAGGGAGTTGACGCGAATCTTCACGTCGCCCGCTGCAACGTAGTTCGGCGGAAGCGCGAACTGGAACAGTGAAACGTCGGTCTGGGTATCGCTGTCGGGGCTGTTGCCCATCAGCGCCCAGACGCCCGCCGAGTAGGTGAGGTAATGGTCGCCGGAGTCCCCGGTGTCGGCTAGGCCCAACGCCGCACCGTCAGCGGCCCGCAGGGTGTAGACGGGAACCGGATGCGATGCCAGCGCCTCTTCGGTGAGGTCACTCCTGGCGATGGTCCCGTTTGCCTGTGCGGTGTAGGCGACGTACTTGTTCGCGCCCGCGTCGCCGAAGGTGTAGGCGCGCCCGGCGGTTGCGTGCGCGGCGTTCTGAATCGTGACCGTCACGTCGTCCGTGTTCGCGACGGACTGGAGGATGAGCGCGCCCTTCGAGGCGGTCTGCGGCCATATCTTGATCTTGTCCACGTTGTCCGCATCAGTCGCGTTCTTGCCGACGGTGATCTGCTCGTTGGCCGCGTCGATGCGCAAGACCTCTGTGGCCGCCCCGTTGAGCATCGTCGAGAACACGATATCGGTGTCGAGACTGGCCTTCGTCCCGTCGTTCGTGTTCACGAAGTCGATGCTTGCAACCTCGGTCGTCGCATCGGTGTCGTTCTCGACGATCACGCTGATGCCCGCGCCGATGCCCGCGCCCGGAGCGCCGCTGGTGCTGTGTACCAGTTGCAACAGGTCCGTGACGCCGGTGTTCGTGCCGTCGTCCATCGTGATGACTTCGGGCACGTTGACCTTGACCGAGGTCAGGGTGCCGCCGCTGCCCTTGGAGACCTGGAGGTACGTCCCATCGTGGTAGATTTCCACGTCGCCGACTGAGGCCGTCGCGGATGCACCGTCACCGAGTCCCAGCTTGTCGTTGTCGTTCAGCTTGACGTAACTGGTATCAGCCCCGCCGCCCTCCAGAAACAGAGTCGCCAGGGACGTGTCCCACTTCATGCTTGAACCGGCCCCTACGCCAGGGAAGATCACGTCGTAATCCAGACCCTCCCCGTTGCCGAAATACCACTCGGTGTTGGCCGCCGCCGGGATGACGTAGAATCCGCCCGAAGCCAACCACGCCATCGTCACGTCGTCCGAGTTGCCGAACTTCAGGGCGAAGTCATCCTTGACCCAAACGGGAACGCCGATCTCAAGTTGGTTATTCAGTACGGCGTCGAACAGCACGTAATAACCGTCGGTCGTCCCGAACCACTTCATGTCGAACCCGGCTTCGTTCGCGCCCAGGTTGAACGTGGTCATGGCCCCGCCCGCGCCCTTCGTCAGCGCAAGGGTCTCGCTCGCGTACTGGAGTTGGGCATCCCCGGTGACTGCCGTGGCACTGGCCCCGTCGCCTAAGTTCAGCACGTCGCTGTCGTTCAGCTTCAGGTCGAACGCCTCCAGATACATGAAGTCGCCGGAAGCGTCGATGTTCAGGGTACCGGCCCCGCCCGTCCAGATCAGGTCGAAGACGTGGGTCGTGTCCGCACCGATCTTGAACGGGCTGCTCGCGTTCTTGTTCGTGAGCAGCAACTGCTCGGTTGACGCCGTATCCCATTCAAAATAGGCGTCGGGCGCGGCGGCGCTGGTGCCCAGGCCCAGCTTCACGTCGTCGGCCACCACCACGCTGGCGAACCCGCTGAACAGGGCCGTCTCGTTCCCGGCATCCAGCAACAGGTAGGCGTCGGTGTTGCCGTCCCAACGCACGTCCCAGGTCAGGTCGTCGGTCGCCTTCTTGCCCAGACGCAGGATGCCGGTGTCGGTCGTGGTGGGCTGAATCTTCAGGTCCGTCCCGTCCCACACGATCCCGGCGTCGCCCGCGGTCGCAGACCCGTCCCCGAAGTAGACGTAGGTCCCGTCCTTGGCAATGATGTCCACGTCCTCGAACGCCATGACGTCGTTGCCCGCGTCGAGCAACACGTAATCGCTTGCGGTCTTCGAGAACCACTTGAAGTCGCAAGCGAGCGTGCTGTCGGTCCCGATGTAGATGGCCCCGGTATCGTCGGCCACGGGGTTGATGAGGAGGTTGGTCCCGTCGAACGTGATGGAGAAGTCGCCCGCTTCGCCGGTCGCGGAGGCCCCGTCGCCCAGCTCGATGGTGTCCGCGTCGTTGAGCTTCAGGTGGGCGATATCGGACGCCCCGCCTTCCATCAGTTGCAGCGCGGCCGAAGCGTCCCACAGGCTGTAGGCCCCGGCCGTTGCGCCGAAGACCTTGAAGTCCGGGCCGGTCCCGTCCACGCCGAACGCGATGGTCACGCTGTCGGCGCGGGGCGTGAAGGTCAGGAAGTCGGTCGCGCCGACGTACTCGACGAGGAAGTCGTCGCTGGAACCGAACGCGATCTCCTTGCCGTCCGGGATGTCGATGGCGATGGTGTCGGTCAGCGACGCGGAGAACTGGACCTTGCCGCCGTCCTCGAAGGCGATCATCTCGACCCCGCCGTCTTTGGTGACGAGCGTGTCGCCGGTCCCGTAGTTGTCGAAGTTCACCATGTCGGCGTTGCCGGTCTGCGTCTTGGTGAGGTTGAACAACGCAGTGTTGGTCGTCGCCTCGGTGATGGCGAAGGGCGCTCCGATGTCGTCCGCCGTCGCGCCCGCTGCAAGCACCTGGTCGATGGAGCCGACGCCGCCCCCGCCGCTTCCGCTCAGGGTGCGCCATGCACTGTTGTAGTAGTAGTAGAACAGCCCTGTCGAGGCGTCGATACCGCATCGACCCTCAAGGCTCCCGGTCATGCGTCCGTAGGTCTCCGGGTTGGATGCTACGGTGGGCTTGGTGTTGCTGGGGAACAGACAATCAAGTTGCCACAGGCCGATGCGTTTCTCCTGCGGATTGTCCACTGCGTGCTTTCTTCCGATAGCCACTGTGAGTTTCCTTTATGCCCTTGCGGGCGGATGCGTGCCGGAAGGCGTCCATCCGACACGCGAGTATCTTGAAGCGCACCGGCCCTTGACGACGCCGAACCGACGCACTGGTCATGCCGCCGTTGCGTCAGGCTCAGGTCTGCGTCAGGTTGCGAATGACGCCGTGGGTGTCACGCCGCCTGATGCCGAGCTGGTCGTACTTCTTGACCTCCATCCGGTAGTAGTCGTACCCCTGCACGCGCTGCCAGGGCGGGTTGTCCATCGTCTCCATGGGCAGACCCTTGACCACGAAGTCCGGGATGTGGAGGAAGTAGAGGCACTGGGCGCCGCACATGATGTCGGTGACCCAGGGGACCTCGACGCCGTTGACCAACTGGTCCACAACCTTCACGCCCGCGACGACGCGGGTCTTGTTGACCCAGGACACGTCGCGGCTCTCGTCCTTGCGGAAGCGGGTGCGGAGTTCCGGGCAGGAGAACAGGATGTACCCGCCCTTCTCGAACAGGTTCTCGCCGCCGCACTTGCGGACGATGGCCTGTCCCATGTCCTCGATGAGGTCGCCGTCGAGATAGCGGTCGGTGCCGCCGTTGTCGTGGACGGTGCTCTGCCAGTAGGCAAGGCTGGTGCCGTCGATGCCCTGACAGGTGGTGTTGGCCTGTCCGCCGCCGGTGTTCCAGGTCGTGCCATCGCTCGACTGAGGGCCGTCCACCAACGCCCCGATGCCCTGGACGGCCGAGTCGATGAGACTGCCGTTGCCGTCCTCGAACATGATGTAGTCGCCGCGATCGCTGGCGATGGTGGCACTCGACGTGCAGACGGTGGCAGAAGTGATGGCGCTGATGTAGGCGGAGTTGATGCCCTGCGTGCCGGTGCCGTACCCGGTGACTCCGTTGTAGGAGTCAATGTACAGGCCCTGACGCAGACGCCCGGTTCCGGGCCACCACTCGTCAAGCTGCATGTGCAGAGTCGTGGTGTCGGCTGAACCCGCCGTGGAGTCATGCAAACCGATGGCGTCGTTGCTGTTGCCGGTGTACATCGCGTTGCGCATGTACTGGATGTTGTCGCGCAGGTCGTTGGCCGCATCCTGCACGGCATCGACGACCTGTACCGGGTTGGCCAGCTTGTTCACGGGGCCGTCGTACTCGGCACGGGTGTAGAGCCGGGCCAGGTTGATCTGCGTCTCGGTCCATGCGGCAAGCCGGGCCGTGGGCAGCGCCTGTCCGTGCCCGCGCGGACCCATGCCGCCCGCCTTCTGCGTCTTGATCTTGATGCGGGTGTAGTAACTGTCCCCGCCGACGCTCTGCGTCTGCTTGGGGGTCCCGCTCGCGCGCCCGGCGTAGATGTCGGACGAGTCCTCGTTGATCATTCCGAGGAAGAACTTGGGAATGGTCGATTCGTCCACGACGTTCGGCCAGATTTCCTCCTTCGTCACCTCGTTGACTGCGGTGATGTAAATATACTGGTCGGTAGCCATTACTTACGTCTTTCTGCGGCTAACCCCGTGCGCTCAGGGCCACGAGCCGTTCCGCAAGGTATTCCTTGTGGCCGGGGTGGTCTGACTTGCGTCTGGGGTCGTCGTTGCCGCGAGTTGTCGCGCCCGTGCCCATGCGGGTAACGGTCCGGCCTGCGGCCTTCTTCTCCGCTTCAGCCTTCTCCGCAGCAGCCTTCCGCCTGGACTCGAACGCTTCATCCACCTTGCCCCACAGCTTGTCCGCGACCTTGTCGATGTCCTTGACCGTCTTACAGTCCTTGAGCACCGACCGGGTGAACGCCTCGCGCATGTCTTCGGGAACGCCGAGCCGTTCGTGAACGGTCTCCATGCGGTCCTCGATTTGCAGGCGCACGACTTCGTCTCGCGCTACCTGCCGCGCCTTGTCCTCAGTCAGTCCGGTGTCCTTCTTGTCCGGCCTGGTTGCCGGAAAGAGGTCCGCGAACGGGTCGTCGTCGTCGGTCTTGCCGGCGTCGTTGCCGTCGTCGGATGTTTCGAGCGACTTTTCGATGCGCTGGAGGATGGCGGCCGCCTTGTCGCCGGGGAGCTTGCTGATGCGCTCGTAGGACGGGCCGAACAGGTCTTCAAGCTCCTGCCTCTTGGCGTCCGCGTCCTTGAACTTGCGCTCAAGCTCTCCCTTTTCCTGGGCGGTCCTGTCGTAGCCCCGGCCTTTGGCCGCGAGCTTCGCCAGGTCTGCGGGCGTGAGTTGCAGCACCTCGCCCTTCGCCACTTCCACGTTCACCTTGCCCGCCTTCTCATCGAACTGCACGGTGGGCGTCCAGTCGTTCCCGGTCTGTTGCTGATCCTTGTCGTTCTCTCCCATTGTCCAAATCACTCCCGTCTGGTCGTGCGACGGTGGCCGGTGCATACCCCGAAGGGCATTGGCCCGTGCTCATCGACGTTGCCGACTGGTCAGAGCAATCCGTGCGGACTGCCGTGTATAGAGAAGCCCGCCCGATGCGGGCTTGACTCACCTGTGTCTGCGCCTGTCAGGGTTTACTTGGCGGGGGTTTGCTTTTGTCGCGCGGTGTCATCCCCAGGTCCCACTCGCCAAACCATCGAGGCATCTTCATTTTCCACTTGAGCCAGATACAAAACCGCAACAGGACGTTGAATGGCATAACCGCGTAGTATCCGCCTTCGGTGACCTCCGCGAGGTCAAAGGCGTAGCGGACAAAACCATACCCCTTGGGAAGCGGTTCGTAGTGATACACGTGAAACCAGAAGAGCGGCCAGATTACCCGTCTCATCAATAGCCATTTCAATTTACTCATGGTCGTGTCCTCTCTATTGGCCCAACACCGAGGACCAATGAAAAAAGGCCGTCCCCGCCGTGACACGGAGACGGCCTTTCGCGCTTGCGCGACGCCCGCCGGTTCATGACGCCGGGGGCCTCATTGGTTGATTCACTTTCTGCGTCTCAGCCTTCTGCTGCGCCTCATGCTCACGCGGACGTGATCCATCTTCGCCCGGTGCTGCTTCGTCTTCTTCGGCACGTGTTCAGGCAGCCGCGCGTTCGGGTTCGTGTGCTCTTCCCAACGCTTTGCTATTTCCGGGTGGTTGGCCCAGAGGTAGCGCCTCTGCGCTTCGCTCCTGATCGGCATGGTCACACCCCCTGCGGCTGTCCCACTGGCAACTGCTGTTGCGCTGCAAGCTGCCCCTCGATCGCCATGACGATGGCCTCCTCGTGCGCCCGCTCGTGGTCTGCGTACTGCTGCTTGATAGCCGGGTTGAGCGTGAGCCAACGGGAGTGCATCTTGGGTATCCGATGTTCCTCAAGGTGGACCTGGTGGTTGTGCCACGGCTCGACGCCGCGCATCTCGCCGCGCATGATGGCCGCGGATTCCTCGCGCGCGTGAACACGGTCGCGGGCCTCCGGCTCAAACAGGGACGCCTCCACGCCCAACTGGAAGTTCTTGCGGATCTCGCGGGGCGGCAGGTCCTGCATTGCGCCGTACTGCAGCAGTTTCTCGTTGTACTGCATGGTGAGCATCTTGTCGGTCGGGCCGCGATTGATGCAGCGCGTCCGGATGCGCCAACTTTGCTCGTCCTTATCGGCCAGGAAATCCTGCACGGCGAACGGCTGCGCGGTAGCCGCGTCGATGCCGATGAGATTGATGGGGCCGTTCTGGTGGCGGCTGGTGAGCACGCCGACGCGGTTGTAGACGCGCGCCCAGGTCTCGTTGAAGTCTTCAATCAGGGGACCGAGCAATACGTCGTCCTTGACCTGAAGGGCTTCCAGTCCCGCGCCCGATTCGATGCTGCCGGGACTCATGCCGCGAGAGACGGGGTGAAGCTGAAGCCCGTCATCCATCGTGAGGTCCACGCGTTCGGATGCGCGGAACATGTCCACGCTCATCGGGGGCGTCACCAGATACCATGGCACGTTGTCGGGCTTGTTCTCGTCGTCCTCGTAGGTCACGGGGCTTCCGATGTTGTCGAAGTCTTCCGGACCGACGTTGAGCGATTCGGGTATCATCAGGCGTCTGCCCGGCCCCTCACCCCAGATCGCCCCCAGCATGTCGCTGAACAGCTTGTTCCGGGCAATCTGCATGGAGATATTCGGCTCAATGAGTCCGGGCGAATACATAGCGCCGGGGAACCGGCGATAGGCGAAGCGGAAGTATTCCGGGAACAGGTCCGCGTCCTGCAAGGGCTTGGCTTCGAGCACGCGGTTGCGCGTGACGATGAGCTTGTAGCCGTTCGGGTGCTTTGCGGACTTGCCGCGCCGGACCTCGCGCACACGGAGCATGTGTTTGATCTCGCGCGTGTTGGACTCGCCCTGGATGAACGAGTCGGTCGCGGCGAGGATCATGTTGTTTTCTTCTTCAAGTTCCCCCTGCTTGATGCCGTCCATCTCGACAGGGTAGAGGTCGCGGAGTTGGTCGATGGGGACCGCCCGCGTCTCGATGACGGCCTGGGCGCGCTTGGGGTCGCTGACGCCCCATGGCCACGGCATGACGGCGAACGGGGACAGGACTTCGATATCCGGCATGTTCGTGCCCTTCTCGAAGTCCCACCAGACCTTGACCCACGCGGGGCCGCACGCGACGCACCACGATTTGAGTTCGCGGTCGAGCGACTTGACGTTGCGGGCGTCGGCCCATGCCTGGAGGTACTGGGTGCGTATCTGCGCGGCCTCGAACATGTCGGCGCGGTCCGGGGCCGGGATGCATTCGGGCAGGTGCCAGACCGACGACAGGCGACCGAGCTTGTGGTCGAACGCGGGGAGCATCTTGTTGGCGACGATGCGGATGATGTCGCCCCGCTTGGTGTCGCGGATGTCGGACAGGCGGTCGATGATGCGGGACTTGGGGTTCCAGCGTATCCACTGGTTGCCCGCCAGGAAGTTGAGGCAGACCTCCCAAATCTGCTGAAGCCGGGAGCGCTTTTCCTCGACCTCGGTAGCGCTTTCGTGAACGACGTGGGCCGCGTTCTTGCCGTCGAACTCTGACAGAATAGCGTCGTCCACGTTGTCCGAGTTGAACTGCTGGTTGATTTCCATGCGTTTCCCTTGACAGGGGCCGCATGGCGGGGTATGCTTGCGTCGTCTGGCTTCCCGCCGTACGGGGGCCTGCTTGGATGGGGCCGTTCGGCGTTCGAGCGCCGGGCGGCCCGTGTTGTTTACTCGGCCTTCTTCGCCTTCTCCTTCTTGGGCTTGTCGCCGATGCGGACCTCGATGGCGAGTTCATCGACCAGAACCTTGAGGGCGGTGAACTCCAGGCGAAGATCGTTGTCCTTGTCCACAACGAGCCTCAGAAACGGCAGGAGCCGGAGCGCAACGGCCCGTTCCATGCGCAAGGCACGTTTGGCGTGCTCGGTCATCTCGCGCGATGCGGATGGGTCGCCCGCGAGTTCCCGCGCCCTGAGCCTGACCAACGTATCGTAGAACGTCCTGTCGATGACGGCTTCCATGTTCCCCTCCTAGAGCTGGTGCGTGCCGGTGAAGGGCACGGGTTCATCTTCTGTCTTCAGCGCAACCTCCACGGGCACGGGTTCGGACAATCTGCATTCCCGGAATTCAAGTTTCTTCATCCGCCACTCGTGAATGTCCTTGGCCTGCTGGCATTCCTGGGCGAAGCGGTCGATCTCCTGCCGGGTCTTGGTCAGGAGCATCTTGTGAATCTCCGAGACCTGGTTTATGGCCCCGTTCTGGATCGCGGCGGCCCTGCGGTCGAATTCCTCCCGCGCGTTCTTCTCGACAAAGGCCAGGCGGTTGGACAGGTCCGCGTTCCTGCTCACGACGTTGAGAAGCGCAAGGGCCAACGCAAGAGCGACCACGACAATACATATCAGTGCGAGTTCCATCAGACCTTCCCCTTCCTGTTTGCGATGCCGGTTCCTATGAGATACAAGCTGGTCACGCTAAACCCCAGTCGCCAGTCATACCACCAGGCCAAACCGATCAGCGCAAACAGTCCGGCGCAAATGCACAGGTTCGGCAACAGGTTAATCCTGTCCCATTGTTCTTGGGTCATCAGACCTTCCCCTCCGGTTCAGGTTTCCACGTCAAGAGCCGCCACAATCGCCGCAACACCCCGTCGTTGCGCCCGATCAGTTTGTGACCCTTGAGAATCAGGTCACCGCCGTAGGTGAAAATCATGCCCGGCTTGTTGTCTTGATCGTAAACGGTCAACATCGCTTCGTCAGGGCTGTGTTGCGGGTATATCGTTAACGTGCCCATTGTTGCATCAGCCATCAGTATCCCCTCCAGTTCAGCATTGAGTTCGGCAACACGCCGTCGCCGACCGTGAGCTTGTCCGCGTCCCCATTGGCCATGACCTCGGTCTGAAACTCCCGCGCCCTGCGCACGTGTTCCATGTCGGTCTGTTCCTGCGCGGTCAGGTCGCGCCTCTCGCGCGGGGGCCTGAACCTGGGCGAATGGTCCGGGTTCGCATAGGCCGCCGCGTCCAGCAAGTCGTCATGTCCTATCGGGTACGCCTGCATCTGCCTGAGCCACAACTGCTTGTGTGCGGGCCACATGCCGGAGTAGATTTTGAACCTCTTGCGCTCCCACAAAATCCTGAGCCACGCGATGCGCTTGTGCTTGTTGATCTTGTCGGTCCTGACGTTGCGGATGCGGAGCGGGAGCGGCCCCGCATAGTCCGGCTGCTGCATCAGCGTCTCGAACTGGCTCTTGTACTGGAAGACGCCGGGGGCCTCTTCAACCGCCAGCGTGTCGGCCTTCCAGAGCTTCGCGACCTCGAACACCTCCATGCACAGGCTGTAAGGGTCTTTGCGAATCTCCCGCGCGTCCAGCAGATTGACGTTGCCGGTCGCGTCGTATCCGAGCACTACCAGGCCCGCCGGGTCGTGGGTGTCCATCTGGGCCGACTTCGACGGGTCCACGAATACCCACGTGCGCATTTCCTTGGGCGCATCGTAGATGGTGTTCTCGTTCAGCAGCTCCATGTTGAACGTCTGGTCTTCTTCGCCTTCGGGCCAGAGGTACATCTGGCACATGACGGCCATGTGGCCCCACTGCCGCGTCAGGAACTCCAGGTAGTCCCGGCCCATCAAGGGTTGCCGGGGTTCGTAGCGCGGGGCCTCGGTCGGCTGCGATTCCATGATGAAACGCCCGTCGGTCTCGACCGGCATCACGACGAAATCGTAGTCGAGGTACTTCTTCTTCTGCGCGTTGAGAAGGTCGTCGAACAGGAACCCCGCGTAGTGCCACGGGGTATTCAGCACGTCCAGCAGTTTCGGTCCCAGGCCGAAGATGTTGCGGTAGTAGTCCTTGACCTTCTCGCGTTCCACCTCGCTGTAGGCGTTGCGTTCGGCCTCAAGGTCGTCCACGGTGACGACTTTCGGGTGCTTAGACGTGTGCTCCTTGCCGGGGGAGCCGACGCTGAAGGTCGGGTCCGCCGACGGGCGCATGTTCGTCACCTGGAGCATGCAGTCGGACGGGGACCAGGGCTTGCCGCGCATGTCGCCCCACAAGGCTATGAACCGGGGCTGCGACATGTGGGCGTCGATCTCGCGGATGCGGGCCTGCGAAATCTCCTCGTCCGCCCCGATGATCAGGACGGTCATGTCCTGCTTGAACATCCTTGCCCTGAGCACCCGCTGGATGTTCTTGGCGACGTTGCAGAGGACGGACTTGTAGGTCTTGCGCGGCCCCATGCACACCCAGTAGGGCTTGCGCCGGTTCTCCTGCCTGTCCGCGATGAAGTAATGCCACGGGTCGTCGATGAGGTCGTACCCGAGCACAACGCGTGCGAAGAAGACCAGATTTGTCAAAGAGCGGTAGCGGATGAAGTGACCCAACTGCACCGGGTCACGGGTTTTCTCGATGCGGTCAAACCACCATCGTTCTTCGTCGAACGTGAGCCGTTTCAGACCGCGTTTAGCCAACGGCGATGCCTTCCTGTCGTTCGCGCTGCAAGAGACGCTGCTGATGGGCCGCGCTTATCTGGTCGAGCCGGGCCAGGGCCTCCGGGTCGCTGCCGTGTGCCTCTGCTTCAAACGCGCAATGGACCAGTTCCACCAGTTCGTCAAGGTCCTGCTCCAGCGGGTCGATGCGTTCGGACTCGTCCGACTCCAGTTCGTTCCTGAGCAGGTCCACCACGGTGCGGATGGCGTCTTTCTGAAACGCCTTGTCCTTGTCGTCCCCGCCGACCTGGTTCAGGGCCTCGGTGAGCCGCGCCAGAACCAGCGCCCGGTCTTCGATGGTGAGGCCGCGCTTGCCGCTCTGGAGAAGGTCAAGCCGCTTGCGGTACTCCTGCCTGAACTTCTCGTTGATCTTCTCGTCGGTCTCCTTGCGGACCTCGTTCTTGAACCCGTAGCCGGGATCTGTCGGGCTTCTACGCATGGGAAGCCTTGAATTTGGGCGACTTCCGGAGCGATTCCAGGAACTCCCAACGCTCGTGTCGTTCGCGAATGGTCCTGTAGCAGACGCCGTGATGACGCCAGAACTTCGGTCGCCCGCGGTCAAACTCGTCGGTGTCGGGGTTGCAGCCGGGCATGACGGGCGGGGCGTCTGTCGCATACCCGCCGCGCTTCATCCGCCCCCTGATGACGGACTCGTGGACGAGACAATATCGCTGGTGTTCCTCCGCGTCACGACGGCAGCCCGCATAGCCACACTTCATGATGTCGGTCCTAATGGCTTACTTTGTCTTCGCCTTGGACGCGCGCCGGATACGGCGAACGGCCGCGTCGATGCGAGTTTCGATGACGGGGAGCAAACGGGCAACTACTGCGTTGGCCACGGCGTCGTAAAACTTGGTTCGCCCCGCACCCAGCGTCAGCGTGTCACTGTCGAGCAAGCACGGCTCGTCCTTCGCGTCGTCCAGCGACAGGGAGTTTTCGCCCCAGCAGATCTTGACGTCCCGGTCGGGCAACATATCGCTAATGAGGCATAGTTCCAGGATACGTTCCACGTTCATCGCTATCCCCTCAAGTCGAAACTGATAGCGGGGGCGGGAATCGAACCCGCGTGTTTCACGGTATGAGCGTGACGGCTTACCACTCGCCTACCCCGCGTCGCTCGAAATGCACGCTCCCAGTTCTTCGCGTACTCGTCCTGCGAGACGTTGGACGGCCTGCGCTTGGAGCCTTTGCCGGGTCCGCTCATGGCGTCTTGGGCTCCTTCGGGTGATACTCGAAGACAAACATCGGATACCAGTGGTCGGCGTAGTCGGTCCCAAATCGAAGCCAGACGTGCCGGTCGTTTACGTCCCGCAACTCAAACCCCCCGAAACACCCCTTGTGGCGTTCAATCGGCCATATCTCCACGGTGGCGATGGGAGCGGCGAAGAAGAGGCCCTTGTCGGTATCTGGAGCACACAGTTGCACACCCTCCAGAGCGCTGCGGTACCCATCGCTCGCGTCCTCAACAGCCTCCAGCACGTGGGGGCCGAGCTTGAAGCGGTTGGAGTGTGCGCCGTGAAACGCAAACGCGTGATAGCGCCAAGCGTTCAAGTCGAGCATGAGTTCTGGGAGCGGATCCGGCCCCCTGGGCGGCTGGAGGGTCTTCTCTCGCGCGGCCCTGCGTTGCGCGTGCCTCTCGCGCAAGAACTCGGTGTTGAAGGTCATGGCGTCACCAGCTTCGGGGCCTCCTCCGGGGGCGTTTCGGGCTGCTCCGGAGCGGGCGGCATCATCGGCGTGAATCTGCCCCCTTCCAGACGTCCGCCAATCCCAAGCTGCTTGGCGATGAGGGCCTGTTGCAGTGCCTGGCACTGACAGGTGCGCAGGATCGGGGCGTCGATGTTCTCGCCGTTGTCCTCGACGGTCTTGAGGCCGTAGATCGGGTTGCCGCAGAGCGGACACGTGCTGACGACCACCAGAAACCGCGACTTGTCCTTTGCCATGTTCTCATTCCCCTCAGTTCGGTTCATCGTCAACCGCCGACTCCACGTCGGACTTGACGACTTGGTTCAGATAGCCCTCAACACCCGTCAACGTCGCATACTCGCAAATGTCAGCCTTCAGGCCGGCAATCAGGGCCGGTTCTCGCTTGCCCGCCTCCTCGATGCACCGGGCGATGACGATCACGGTCTGGTGCTGAATGGTGGTCTGGTTGAAACAGTTGCGGAAACGGAACCGCAAATGAGCAAACCAGCCCTGCACCTTCGTCCAGAATGAGGCGGCCCAGGTCATGTCGTCCTCGGTCTGGCGTCAAGCGGGATGCGCTCGATGGAATAACCGCAAGCACAACGCAAGAACAGAGACTCGCGTTCAGCGATGAGTCCGTTCGACTGTGGATCGCTCGCGTCGTTCTTCTTCCCGCACTTCGGACAGGCCCACGTCTCCTTCGGGTCGTAGGTGGGAATCTTGTGCGACTCGGCAGCATATTGCGCCGCCCGCCACTCATCCTGCCTTTCTCGCACGCGCTCAGGCAGCGAGCGGCAACCGTGGACGGCGTCGTAATCGACGATTTCGGCGATGTCGCACAGCAAATCGGAATGCTCGCCGAGGTCCTTCTTCAGTTTCGCGACGGCCTCCGGGAGACCGTCGGAAAGTACGCCCGGAAACTGAATCAGGATGCCGCTTAAGATGCCCGCCATGTCCAGGTGCCGGTCAATGGCGTTGCTCTCGCGGCTATAGGCTCCTTCGAGCTTGGCATGAACGCAGTCTGCTAATTCCGAAAAGGCGGCGTCTGTGGCTAATGCGTTCTGGATAGACCGCAGATGGCCGTGCAGTTTATCCGCCCACTCGTAGGCGCGGTTCAGGTCGGCCAGGTACCATTTGCCACAGTGCTGCTCAACCAGGTACCTTTCGTGCTCCTCCCTTTTCGCGATGCCCTGCCAGATTGCGTGCGCCCAACCGACAACCGCCGCCACACCAAGAAAAACAGTCACGGTCAACATGGGAACCCCCTCAAAAAGTGGTGAAAATGAGCAAGTTCAGACGTGAAGCGTGTCCTGTGGGCTCTCGTCTCGCAACTCGGTCACAAGAAGCCTCCTGTCTCCCCAGTGGTAGTCGATGCGGTGTTCTGGGGTTGACTGAAGACCAAATGGGGGGTGCCAAAGCAGCGTTATCACCCCGGAATCGGCGAGAGACTGGAGCTGGGTCACCAACTCTGTAACCGTCGGCTTGGCGGTCGTGTTGACCACAGTTGTCACTGCGAGACCCCTCAAAATGGTTCTGTCAGTTCTGTCAAGCGTCAGCAGGCTCCAGTTAAAAGAAGGTCCGCGCTTTCGACGGCCACTCGCGCGCCCTTGAGAGCGGGTGGTTTGGGCTCAACGGCGAACGGCGTCCACAGGCGGGGCACGCAGGCTCGGACTCTGCGTATTTGGCCTCGGCCTGAGCCACCCTGCGAAACCACTCAGGACGCAATTGCTCGGCTTCCTCTTCGAGTTCTACCAGTGCGCGCGCGAACTTGGCGACCCGGTCCGAAGAGAGGACAAAACTGACCTCAGGCTTTTCGCAATCGTCCTGGTCAATGGTGAACCGGATACCATCAGGATGTGTTTCAATCTCCACCACGGGAAACCCCTCAAAACGAGAATAAAAAAAATTTAGTGTGCATACACCATTGAGCGCGCCCCCGCGCAGCGTCGGGCTTGCACCCCCCCCCCCCTGGTCGCCGGGGTCGCCTGCCTGCCGCGCTGCCCAATCATGCCATGCTCGATGCCCCTTGCCTGCCCTGCGTGGTGCCCGTTGCGAGCTCATTTGCCCGTCGTTTCATGCCTGTTGCCGGTCGATGACTGGTCGATACCCAGGATGCTGGGGGGCTGCCACCTCTTGGCGTGTCCCAGGATGCCCCTTCAAGGCCACTCTACGGCTCTAGGATCGACGATCTCCGTTGGGGTGCTATCCAAACCCTACCTCATGGATGACAGCCATGCGCTCAGGCAGTGCCGGAATCGTCCTAAACCGCATAATCGTCAGGACTTACGACGTAATCGTCAGACATACCAAATCCCCCTTGTGCCGGGATTGTGCCACATCCAAGTATGAAGAAAACCACGCAAACGATGTAACCGCTTACGTGGCTTGGACTTGCGCCGAAATGGACTGATCGCGCCCGACGTACAGAGTAACGGGCGGAATTTCACATCGTCGATGCTCCATTATTCCAAAGAACGGTGCTCTGTACTACTCAGTACTGCCTCGCTCCACTTCTTCACTGCCTCAGTACCAGTACCATTCCAGTTCAGTTTCACATCCTGTTGCCGTTTCTCACTCGTTTCTCATTCGTTTCCCGCTCAGGCGCAAGTGTGATTGTACTCTGTACTATAGCCGGTTTTTTTTGAATTTTCGCTATGCCTAACAGTTTTAGGCAGTACTAACTCAGTGTAAGTTGTGATTGTGTAAGGGATTACGTTCTGAAAGATATTTCGCAGAAATCTGCGATTCTTACTTGACACGGGATTATCGCGTGATATTCTATGCTTGACGGGCGGCGTGGGGTCGCCCAAACACTAACGGAGGGAAGAAGATGATAGCGACTCTGAAAGCCGACACGCAGGTTGTGAGGCAGTTGCTTCAAGCTGCCGTTGACAGCATCGACGTTGGCGATACCGAAAGCGCCGTCTGGAGGACGGTAGACGCTGCCGGTCTCTTGGCCAAGCACTACCCCGACGCTGTCGGTGTCGCAGAGCGGACGGGCCGGGGCTACCAGATCACCGCCTTTTGATTCCAGCCGCCTCCTGGCGGCTCCTGGGGTCCCCTGGGGCTTCAGGAATCGCCCGGACGGTCCGGGTAACTCTAACAGGAGGGAAGACGATGAAAACGTCCATCGCGTCCGCCGTTGCTGCTGTTCACGCTGTTGCGCCTGGTTATCGCGAGTATCATCTCGCAGGACAAGCCTTTCAGTGTTTTAGCCGCGAGGTTCGCGCGCCCTTGCACGTGCTAATTGCAGCAACCGACCTATCGGCAGAGCCACGCCCTGGTGTTTCGCTCACCGCGCACCACTGTACCGACGGTACTGTCTGGTTCTCGAAGCACTTCCGAACGCGCCGCGAGACAGCCGCGTTTTTTGATCGCATCCTTGCTCGATATCCAAATGCCGTCCCGTGGCCTGAAGCTCTCAGGCGCTCCCACGGTGGCCGCGACTGACCGCTCCCCTCTCGCTCCGGTCTCCGGGGCGAGGGTGAAAGCGGGGGCGGACCCCTGCAAAACTCTAGAAGGAGGATGGAACATGATGCTGATAAGCCGCGTTCAGGCCGTCCGGGATGAACTCCCGTTGCTGGAAGTCACGCCAGACACGTTGCCGCTCGCCAACTTGGTCCAAGTGCTGGCGGAAGAGCTACAGCACGCAATGATTGCGATTTGCGACCTCAAGACCCAGATTGAACAGGGAACCCACTAACCGCCCTTCGGGGCAAGGAGAACAAGATGAGCACGGAGCTTAGGACAATTCAGAACACGGGCATTGACGAACAAGTGGAGGTCCGCATGCGTAAGGGCGACTTCGCCAACAGGACTGGCGTCCGTCTCATGCATGACGGTTGGGAGTGGGGAACGTTCGTCGCCGTCGATGATGACGGGATTTCCGCGAATACCGATTTCATCGTCCGCGCCTGCAACAGCCACGCCGCCATGCTGGAGGCGCTGAAGGCCGCTGAGAACCAGTTGACCGCATACGACGTTCAGAATTTCGGGACGATAACCGAGACCACGAAAGCCGCTCGCGCCGCCATTGCCAAGGCGGAGAGGGGGGAGGGGGGAAGCTAACTGCGTGCGTGTAGCCGCGCGTGCTCTGAACGAGACATAACGACCAGGTTTTCTATCGTGTTGTTGTGTCCGTTGCCGTCCTTGTGGTGTACAACTTCATCGGAAGAAAGCGTATGGCCACAATGCGCTTCCATAACCGCTCGGTGTTCGTGTTGACCGTCTCGTTTGATATAGGGCGAACGTCCTGCCCCCCGCCCCCGCAACAGGTCACCGCGCAACGCCGCAGACATTCGCGCTATCGCCACCTGTCTACAGGCGAAACTACAGTATTTCGCAGCAAGACGGCCTGTCCGTACTCTGAACAGACAGCCGCACCACGCGCAGATTTTCGTGTGCTGTGCCTCTTCATATCTGCCCGCTGTTGCCGCATTAGCACACCGGCGAGAACAGTACCGCCGATGACGGCTTGCCCGCTCAGAGAAGATGTTGCCGCATTCCGCACAAACGATTTCAACGCGTTCGGTTCTCGGACGACTCATAGAAAGCCCTCGCATGAGAAAGGGGCAACGATGATCCTCACGAAAGCGAAAGACCCGGAGTTTCCGACTAAACTCACGGCCGCAATGGACAGCCGTTCCTGGTCCGTCCAAGACCTGACCGACCAGATCAACGCGCTGGTCCCCTGGGGCACGTGCCGCGTTACCGCCGTCTACCGCTGGCGGAAGGGTATCGTCTACCCCTCTCATCGGTACCGGCAGGCGATCCGGCAGTTGCTAGGCATCTAGCTCCAAGAGTACCGGCACAGCCACGGGCTTGGGTCGAGCGCTACGCCGTCCAGACGGCTTGTAGCGTTTCGGCCCAAGCCACGGCCCCCATTCCCCCACCTGAGACCAGTGCGTGTACCCCAGCCGGCGCCGCTCATGATATGCGTGACAACGAACCGAGTCCTGCATCACGCGGGGAGCGCGGTTGTAATCTTCCCCCGTTGTCCGGACGGCTATCGGCAGGGCACAACGCGGATCGGCGCAACGCAAACGGTATTGACCTGAGTGCCAGTAGACTTCCGCAACAGCCCCGCAGATATCGCAGTGCTCCATGTGATAAGTGAACGCCACAGTCACCGGACAACCCCCTCCTGTTCCTGCCGTCGGGTCGCGCGATTCTGAAACTGCGACAGGTACCCGAGAAATCCCAAATCACAGATCCCGGTTACGCCGTTGCGGTTCTTCGCGACGTGAAACTCTACGCTCTCGGTCGCGTTCTGTCCCATGGGCTGCTCGTCCTTGTGCATCAGGATGACCACATCCGCGTCCTGCTCCAGATTGCCGGATTCTCTCAGGTCGTTCACGCGGGGCTTGCGGTCCTCACGCATCTCGGATTGCCGGTTCAGTTGACACAGGGCCATCACCGGACAGTTGCACTCGCGCGCGACTTGCTTCAGACTGCGGCTGAGTACCCCCACCTCGATGTCCCGGCGCTCGCGAGGGGGACAGACAATCAACTGGAGATAATCGATGACGATCAGGTCGAGCGGTTTCTGACGGTGTTCTTGGCGAATGCTCCCCAAGAGTTCAGCCAGTGTCGTGCCGGGCGGGTCGTAAATGCGGAGATCCCACTCGCTCATTCGCGCGGCCGCGTCTCTCACCCTCTGCATTTCAGTCTCACTCGCACTCATCATCACGCGCTCGGTCAGCCCTGAGCACCACTGCATCATCTTCAGGCCCAACTGCACCAGCGTCATTTCGAGCGACACCAGCAGCACGGACTGCCCCGACTTGGCCACGTTGCCGCCGACGTTGAGGGCGAAGGTCGTCTTGCCCGTCGCCGGGCGCGCGCCGACGATGACCAGCTCGCCCCGCGCCAGCCCGCCACCCAAGAGGTCGTCGATCCCGTAGAACCCGGTCGGAATCGTCTCGCGCACGCACTTGGCATTGATCCCTTTGAACACGTCGGCCAAGAGCGCGCGCATGTCCGAGGGCCCCCTCTTCGCGCTGGGGATTGCCGTCACACGCTGAGCGGCCTTTGCAATCGCCTCATCCGGGCTCTCCGCGTTTCGTGCCTCCTGAGCGAGATACAATCCCACCTCCAGCATCACGCGCCTTTGATGCGCCTCGCGCATCTTGCCGCAGTGGTAATCGAGGTTGGCGCGACTGGGGATGACCTCCGCACAGTTCATGAGCGCCAGCGCGTCACACTCCTTGTCCTCCTGGCGCACCGTCACGGCGTCCACGGGCGCGCCGCGATCACAGAGCGACGCGATAGCGCGGAAGATCGCGCGATACTCATCGCTCCAGAACATCTTGTCGTCGGCAACCAGCGCCAGTCCCTCAGCGGCGAAGCCCTGAATCATGCATCCGATGACTTGCTGCTCGGACTCAATCGCCTGAGGCGGTGTCGTCACCAACACCCCCAACACGTCCCTGTTCATGCCTTCTCCCCCAACGGGTTCTGCCATGCCTGTTGCGCCGCTTCTTCCGCTTCGAGGCGCGTTGTGCGCGCACCTTCTTTCTCTTTCTCTTTCTCTTTCTCTGTAGTGCAGGAATCCGACACAACGGGAGTTTGTTCTAAGTGCCTGCCACCCTGATACTTACGCCAATTTTTAAAATAGAGTACCCCTCCGCGGCTGCAAGAGATGACACAGCGTTCCCTCAGTGTTCCCACAGCGTTCCTACAGAGTTCCCCCGAAGTTAGTCGCAGCAACGTTGCCAATTCATCCCACGTTGGCCGAACCCTTTTCGTGGTCTTACCCCGCTTCTTGGTGGTGAGAATCTTGCCCTGGACCGGGGATCGTGCGGCAATGCAGAGCAGTCGCACCCACAAGCCCATCTCTTCCATGCTCAGGAGCGAGAGCGCCTCGTCTGACAGGATGTCCTTGTAGTAGAGTTTCAGCCAGAATCGGCCGACGTTGCTCATGGGCGGTTGCGCCTTCTCAGCCAGGGTATTACCGGGTACCAGACCGTCACGATGCGGTAGGTCAAGAGCGCGAGCCTGTCTATGACGCACAGCGTCAGCCAGTGCATACGTTCAGCACGAGCCAGGAGCCAGCGTTCTCCGTGATTGGGTACGCGCGTCCCCGTGACGCTCCCCCCTTGTTCAGAACAGCATCCTCTCCGGTTGCGGCTCAGATTCAAACAGCGGCCCGCCGGTGTAGAGCTTGACGTCGTCGCCGATGGAGTAATCAGGGTCGCGCACGCTCATTTCACCCCCACCATTACCACGTCCAGTTTGACCATCCCGTCCAGGTTCACGGCCGCAGCCAGCGTCACGCGCAGTCTGCGATGGTATAGTTGCCGCCACAGATACAGCGCGTCCTCATGGCTGCCCTTGCCCTCGTGCAGGCGCCGGGCAATGTCGCGAAGGTGGTAGGCCCGCCGCAATTCGGCGCTGGTCATGGGGCAGCCTTTCGGTCTAGTCCCTCTATGAACCCCGCGATGTCGCGCAGGTGTTCCAACGCCCAGCTTGTCGCGAGGCTTCCTTGGAGCACCCAACACTGCCAGCTCTCGCTCCAGAATATTCCGCCCATATACTGATTGGTGAAACTCTGCCGAATGTCGTATTCCGCTCCGGCTTTGGAATGGCTGATGTTGCGCTTCTCAATGCGCATGAACTTGAACGTCGCCACAGTATCAGGCATGGTCAGCCCCCTTCATGCGGTCCTCCCGTCTTGCCTCGCACTCTTCGGCCCAGTAGATGCGGGCGAGCAGCAGCGCCATCTCGCTAGACCAATCCCGGTCCTGCCGGCAGGCCGCTTCTGTGCGAATGATCACCTGGCGACCCTTGACGATCAAAACACCTGCGCCATTGTGGTCAAAGGCCATTGACTCTAGTTCTTCCGGCACCATGTAGTACCGACGAAATCCCATGCCGCTGTTGTGGCGTCGCCATTGCTTGCGGTAATCTCGTTGCCAGTCAGCCCTGGATGCCTTGCACTCGACGACGATGGATTCCCCGCAATGATTCCACCCGATCGCATCCACATGCTCGTCGCACGACCAGGGTTTTGGTTCGAGGATCACGCACTTGCATCGCATGGTATTGCGCAACCATTTACCCGCGCGAGACACCAATTCGTCATGGGTCATTTCGCGTCGCCCCCCTCCTTCATGAACGCTTGGATGAACGCCGCCGCGACTTGGGGCACAATGGCGTTGCCAAGGCCCCTAAGCCGTCCCACGCGGTTGGGAACCCCATGAGCCAGGAGACGAATTCCGGGTTTAACGCGCCGCGACTTGCCGTCGGCACAGGGGATGAGGGAGAAGTCAGACCAAGGGCCTGATTCGGCAGCGAGTTGTTGACCGCCCCGTCGTGGAAGTTCTGGTCTACCCCCTTCACGTCGCGGCTCTGAGGCGTCGCCCATCCCGCAACGGCGGCCGTCAATGAGTTTCGCTTCGCCTCTGCCGGAGACGCCTGTGCGTGTTTTGAATCTTGCACCCTCGCGGTCGGCCACCCCGCTACCGCTCCCGGGAGTCTGTCTGTCCCCTGCGACGGCCCCCCGTTCGGCCCGTCCTGTTGGCATGGCGTCGGCCAGCCCGCCATTACGCAGGCCGTCTCCAAGTCCGTAGGAGACTTCCTCCCCGGATCTCGCTTGAACTTGGCCAGGTCGTGCGAGTATTTCGGAACGCGAGCGGTCGGCCACCCAGTACAGCCGCTGTCTGATGTGCGGCGCGCCGACGCTGTGTGCTCCCAGTACACACGCCCCGACGGCGTAGCCCTCCGCTTCCAGGTCTCCGCATACTCCATCGAGCCATCCGTGCCGAATCGCTCCGCTAACCTGTTCGCCAAACACCGTGTCAGGTCTGCACTCGCGGATGAGCCTGAAGAATGCGGGCCATAGGTGCCGCTCGTCATCTTGCCCCTTTCGCTTCCCGGCGACGCTGAAGGGCTGACAGGGTGCAGACCCCGTCCAAACAGGTCGAGTTGGGGGCCAGCCGGCGAGCTGGAGGGCGAGGGGCCATCCTGCGATCCCGGCGAACCAATGGCATTGGGTATATCCTTTGAGGTCTGCGGGCTGCACGTCGGCGATGCTTCGTTCATCCACGTCCCCCTGGGGTATCAGTCCCGCGGCGACGAGTTCCCGCAGCCACGCCGCCGCGAACGGGTCGCAGTCGTTGTAGTAGTTCATGCCTTTGGGAACTCCCGAATCACCTTCGGCCACTTCAGGTTGTCTTTGAGGAACAGGGGCACGCCCGCGACACGGCACTGCCAGATGATGGACTCGATCCACTCCGGCTTGGGCGCGACGGCGCCGGGTCCGGTCTGTGCGCCGACGATGACCCAGGAGAGGCTACGAGCATCGAGCCAGAGCGGGTGCAGGTCAACCGGCCCCAGCAGCGGCTCCAGGCTGATGAATCGGACCGCAGCCTTGATGGACAGCAGTGCCGGGATGCGTTCGTCGGCGTCCTCCTGATTCGTCACGGAGACGCCAAGCCACCAGTTGCGCGGGATAGGATGGTAGCGCGTTGCAAGGCGTCGCCACATAATCTCCGGCTGTTTCGTCAGGACAATGAACGTGTGATGCTGCGCCCGCACGTCAGCCATTACATCGCACACCTGGGTCCACAGCCGCCCGTGCATCACGCGCCCGGACTCCACACCCCCCGTCAGCGGGTCAAACAGGTCCGCCATTGAGCACACGAAGATCCGCGACGGCTTGCGCTTCCTCAGCGGCTCGTCCAAGCGTTCCGGGTGCAGGTGGGGAGTGAACTCGCGACACTGGGGGCACTTCTGCCGCTTGGCGAAGCGCCGAGCATAGCAGTAGGGACAGCCATGCGTGCATCCGACGATTGGGTTCCAGGTGAAGTCGGCCCACTCTATTTTGGTCCGGTTCATGTCTTCTCCTGTAGCACGCTCAGCGCCGCGCATGCGAAGTCGAGCAGTTCTCCGAGACGTCGCCCGAACTCAGCGGCCATTGCGCACAGGTCGGCGAGGTTCATGGGGTCTCCTTGGGTTTCTCAAAGACCGTCAGGACTCTGATGCGGTTACCAAAACCTACCATAACCCCGCAGACGGCTACCAGAATGGCGCTCTTGTCCGGGGGTCGCGGCACAACATAGTGCAGCAGTCCGCAGCGACCGCCGGGGACCGTCAGGCCCCAGGCTACCTTGATGACCTCGTTGGGGTTCGGGCAGGGCAGGTCGCCGTAGTGCGCAGCATCTGCCTCGGTATAGGGCGGATCGGCGAGGACCGCTTGGTAGCCCACCACTCCAGAACCAAAGTTCATAACATCATTCAGGTAGGTGGGGCGCGTCATTGGCTCTGTATCTACCGTTTCGTCTTGGGGCCCGAAAAAGGGATCGTCCGCCGCGTGTCCCCCGAATAAGTGCAGCATGCCGCCCGGCATCAGCCACTTGGCACGTCTCAAGAATCCGCTCGGGTACGCGCCGTAGTACTTCACCTTCGAGCGTGCGCAGATAATCATGTCCGTGATGGGACGGTAGCTCGTCATGTCCTCTCCCTTTCCGCGAGTTCTTTTTTCAGTGCGTCGATGACGGTCTCGGCGTCGGCCAGTTTCTTCTCCGCGACATCCAAGTCCGTTGCCAGGGCGACGTTCATCTTCTGGAGTGCTTCGGCTTGTCTCGCCCGCGCTCGTGCGAGACGCTGGTAGTAATCGAGGATGGACAGCAGTTCGGGAATGCAGTCGCAGTAGCATTGTGCCGGGTTCCGGTCCAACAGGTCGGTCAACTTGTGAGGCAGTATGGGTTTCGGCTCAGTCATTTCAATTTCACCTCGATCACGCGCCTATGTATCCAGCACCCGGCAAGCTTCTTCGCGCGGTCCTCCGCAACCGAGCGCGAGAGCCAGAGGTCGGGCCACACCTTCCAGTATTCTTCCATGATCTTCCACGCCGCGACCAGGTAAACCGTTGTCGCCGGGGCCGGTCTGTCCGGCAGCTCGACGCCTTGGGCGTGAAGCAGGGGAATGTCATTCTCGGTCATCGGTCCTCCCACAGGCCGCGTCGTAGGCGGCAAGCATCTTGCGCAGTGGCGCGTCAGGCAACATGTCCCCAACCGGGAATAGTTCGTGCATGGCCTCTACGATAGGCCGCGCCGCCTTGAGTTCGGCCAGGGCCAGTTCCAGACAATCAATAGCCGCTTCGGTTTCATACGGGCGAAGTCCGCACCGATGAAACCTCTCGCAGAGCTTTTCTGCCATCGCCACGTCAGTCATCGTGCCCTCCCAGGTTCTCCACCCTCAGCTAGTCGCCAAACAGGTCGCGTCGCCAATCTTCCAGCACGAAACACACCATGCAGGGAAGCACCCATATGGGCACCGTTATCATAATCAGCAACAGTAAAGGATATTGCCACAGTCGCTTCATCGCCTTACCCTCCTATGGTTTCCACCCTCAGCGCGTCGGGGCCGTCTCTATCCACATCTCTGCGCCAACTGGACTGTCTTCGTCGGCGTACCGTTTGAACAACACCTGCGTGACGATCTGCGCATCGTCGTGCCAGACGATGCCAGTCAGCGCGTCCTCAGTGGAGCGTACGAGCTTCGTCAGGTCGGGCTTGGTGGTGGGGAATCGTGGTGCGGTCTGTTTCAGCATGCCCGCATTGCGCCCGGTCCCATAGTGGCCCTTCGGACGCAACATGTAGAACGTGATGGTAAGCTTGACCGATCCGTCTGGCATACTCCATGCGCTCGCCTTGGCAATGGCGTCCAGCGCCGCCGCCTTGACCGACTGCCGCCACGGTTTGTTGCGCTTGGCGTCTTCGAGGATGATGACGCGCCCGGTCTTGGGATTCACGAAGCCCTTCTTGCTGCCGCCCGGCTGAGGGGCATCGTAGACACGGATGAAGAGGGTCATGGCTTCTCCTTCTCGCGGAGTCGCTCGTAGGCTGCCACCGCTTCATCGCGATTAATCTTCGCGTCTGTCCATGCGTCGAGGGCTTCTTGGGAGTCGGGACGTTCAACGTCCATTTCCCACCGAAGTTTGTCTTCCGCCTTCCAGCATTGGATAACCTTGTCTGCCGCCTCCAGCCTTGCGCGGAGCTTGCGCAGGCCGGAGAGAGCGGGTTGTTCAAAAACGGTGAGACACTTGTCGCGGACGCACTGCAAACGCCCCGTGTTGCCCAGCGGCCCCAGCGCGCCCCCGCACGTGCATGTCTCGTTAGGCATCTGGATTGACCTCCTTCAACAGCCACCACAGCGCACGCTCGATGTTGAGGATGCCCTCCAGCGTTGTGTATTCGCCCGTGCGCGTGTCCGCCCGTTTCAGCCCGATGTTTTCGATGCGCGTCGCATTGTTGGCCAGATCATCTCTGATCTTCCTGATGCGCTCAGCGTTTGTCATGCCGGAACAGTCACTCATTGCCCGCGTCCTTTTCCGTAAGATAGTTCAGGGATTCCACCTGCCCGCGCAGGTCCTCGTTCTCAGCCTTCAGCCGCCGCACTTCCGCGCACAGGTCGTCGCGCTCGGCGACGGAGAGCGTCACGCGCCCCGGCATACTGAATGCGTCCCCGCGCTTCTCGATTGCCGTCAGTTCGTCGTCGGTCATGGCCCTACTCCTTCTCATACCGCTTGCACTCGCGGGCTATGATACGCGAAAGTTCGCTGTCTGTGCGGGCGCACGCGGCCCAGATATTGCCGCCCTCACAGTCGCGCCAGTAGGTGCGAAACCCCTCAATTAAGGCGGTAAAACCGGCCACGCAGGGGCACTCATACTGCCGCACACATCTCTCGCAGGTCCGCCGCCTCATGGCTTCTCCTTTCATAAATCCCGCCGTGGAGAGGGTTGGGTGGTGCGACCGTCCTTAAGGGAGCGGTGTACGCACGCCCTCTCCACGGGGGTATCAGTTTCCCCGCCGCCTGGGGCGCGAAGACGGCGGGGGTGCAGAGGATTCACTTCACCATCTTCACGATCTTCTTGCGCCACTGGCCGTTTGAGGTCTGCTTCCACGTCACGAGCCACTGTCCGCAGACGACGTCCTGCCCCTTCACCAACAGCCGGTCCCGGTCGCTTTCGAGTTCTGAAATCTCTGCGGCCTGTCCCTTCAGCTCGTCCAGTCGGTCCAGGACAACCGCGAGTTCTTCAGAGTCCACGATCTGGAGATTGCCCTTGCCCATCAGGTCAGGGACACAGTAGGAGTACCATGCGCACGTCGGGCAGATATCGACGTTGTTGCAGCCTTCGGGCGGACACTGCGAACCGATGGCCTCGTTGACCTCCTGCGCCTTCTGAAGCAGCCGTTCGCAGTGCTCCATCTCCACGGGGACGGCTATCAGTTTCATGTCCCAAAGGTTCTGCTTGTTGACCAGGAGCAGATAGCCGGTGTCGAGGTTGTGGGCGAGCGAGTAGAGCATCACCTGACCGAGATAGCGTGCGGTCCACTGGTAGCGTCTCAGGTCGTCGGCTTCTTCGATTCGGGCATAGACGTTGGGACTCATGGTCTTGATATCGACGACGCCCAAGGTATCCCACTGGGGGAAGTGCGTGTGTTCCATCATCACCTGTTCCTGTAGCAGTCCGTCAATCGTCCCGGCGATGTTGTACGCCCGGAGCAGTCGGTCGTTCGTCGGCATCTGCGCCCCGACGATTCGCCACGGCGGGGTGTTGGCCATGCCGACTTCCAGGACGATGCGCTCGATGACGGGTTCAAGGATGTTGCCCGTCTCGAAGACGCCCTGAAGCGACGTGGGAGTGCTTGCCGCCTTGTCCCATGCCGCCCGCATGTAGTAGAGGCGGCGCACGCACGGGTCGTCCAGACTGCTGATGCGGTTAACGTGTTGGGGGAATCGCCGTTTCCTGGATTCGAGGACGGCTTGGATTCCGCTCTGGATGTCAAGCATGGGTCGGGTCTCCGTCGCCTACCCACGAGTCCATCGTGGGGGATGCGGGGAGTTGACCCTTGAGACCCAGGGCGCGCTTGCGCGTGCTCTCAAGCCACTTACCCTTGAGGTTGTTGGGCGTCCGGCCGTTCACCGGCCCCTTGTCGCCGACGAATCCGCTCATGATGACGCAGAGGTCATCGGCCAGTTGCACGTCCGTCTTGTCGGACGATTCGGCGAGCGGGACGAGCTTGCAGTTCTTCCCGTCGTTCTCTGCCGTGAACCCGGCGTGGACGATAGCCAGGCACGTTTCCTGTAGCTCCGTCTGGTGCTTGCGGTCGTCGGGGGCGGTCCCTCCCTGCGTCCCCTTGCCACGCTCCACGGTCGTTGTGCGGGTTGCCTGCTGTCCGGTCCCCTGCATGATGCGCTGGTACTCAGAGGCCGGGATGCCCCGGAGACCCAGAAGCTGCTTGATCGCGTTGCCCTGGAAGATGTGCATGGCCGCGCTACGGATGTCGCCCTCGTTGATGTCCTCAAGCGGACGCCATGCTCCGGACTTCTTCCCCAGAAACTCGTCTCGCGTGGAATAGTTCCCTTCGGCATAGACGGTCCTGTCGTTGAAGGTCGCGTAGCCCCTGAAGACGTATCGGTATCCCTTGCCCTCCGTGTCGGTGAAGTCCTCGCGGGTTTGCTGCACGTCGTGATACCGGATGGGGAAGTGCCTGCCGATGCGTTCGGCGCCGGCAGAAGACAGGCACGCCTTGTCGCCCTGAATGGTCCAGTCGCCCGGATACGTCTGGCCGACCATCAGGGTTTCGACCCACTGCCGCATGCGCATGGCATTCGCGGCCTTCTTCTCCAGAACTTGCAGCATCAGGTCCGGGTCGCCCTCGCTCATCGTCTTGGCGACCTCGTGTGCAACGTCTACCATCGGGAACTGTTCGCGTTCGGTCATCGCTTCTCCTTTGGTTATCGTTCCCCGTCCCCGGCTGACGAGCAGGCCGCTCACGGCTATCTGCCATTCGGCGTTACGCGGCTACGTCGCCGGGTGACGGGGTGCTAGTTTGAATGCGTCCGTGGCCGGATTCCCCACCCGGCTCCATTGGTGCCGCCACAGTAGACGCCGCAAGCCAGCCTATTGGCGAGTAGCTACGATGCTCGCGGTTCGCCTTGCACAATCGCCAGGACTTTTTACGTGGAGTCGGTTCCCCACAACCTCCGGGGCCTGTCCCGCCGTCGCGGAGCTTATCCCCGGCCTTACCCAGCGTCGCCACGCCGCACGGACGCAAATGGTTGGGATGGTGCGTCGGGGACCGAGCCTTCCACTGCCCGAACGGGGTTTAAGGGACACGCTCGCACCATCCCATGTTTTCAAAGAGCAGTGACGCGGGGTCAGGCACATGCGGCTCGGTGGCACTGCGGACACTTATGCCGACTGGCGAACCGGCCCAACTATGCGCACGCGGAAACGGTCCCGCTTGTCCCCCGCGTCACCTTTCCATCAGCGCAGTTACAATTCCATCCACGATGGTGTCGCGCTCGATCTGCTTGAGCGCGTTCAGGATTGCCGTCTCTGAAACCAGCACCGGACCCGGCCCGCTGTCGTCGCTCAGGCGCTGGAGAATTTTCTGGGCGATGAACGCCCCGGACCGCCCGAACAGGATCTGGTGCAGGATCTCGTCGTCGCTCACGTCTGCCGCCAGCGACTCGTATCGTTCGTCTTCCGGGGGCGCTCCGGCCCCGTATGCTCCGGGCATGGGCATGTTCAGTCCCCCCAGTCGGCGAAGCGTGACAGGTCTGTGGCCCAGTGCTGCACCGCTTCGTCCCAATGCGGCTTATCCGGAACAGCCGTGGAACTGTTCAGCTTCCGCAACTGCTGGCGCGCATCCCGCAGCGCGGCGTCGATCCGGTCCAGCTCGTCGATGATCTCCTGCGTGGTCTGCTGGATGCATTGAAGGATGTTGCTCATGAGTTGTCCTTCCCTTCCACGGGGGCAGCGCCTTGACGGGGTTCTTCCTCGGCAGGAGTGCAACTGCCATAGACCTTGACTTCCAGACGCCTCAAGTCCATGCGTAGTGAGTCGAGGGCGTCTTGAATTCGTGTGGCATCGCGACGAATGTCATCGATGCTTCGGGCCACACACCGCATGACGTTGCTCATGGCGTCTCCTGCGCTTCGGCAAGGGCGTAACCCAGCAAGCAGATACGGCAATCTACCGTCTCGACCTCATCCAGCGGCGCGATTCCGCCGTCGTGGAAGTGGTGGTCACAAGCCGCCGCCAGTTTCCGGGCGAGGTCCAGCAACTCGTCGGGCTTCGCTGCGTTGACACGTTCGAGGAAGGTCATGGCAGGGCCTCGTTTTTTGCCACATAGCCGTCCTTGCGCGGTTCCGTGTCCTTCAACTCCCGGTATTCCCCATCATCTGAGCACCAGACCTTGAGGTTGGGGATAAGGTCCCACAGTTCGTCCACCGTACGCCGCGCATCGTTGGCTATCCGTTCCTCGTTGTAACAATGGGCTAGTTCTTCGTCGTGCAGGTGCATATAATCGCATCCGACTCGAATGACGCGCGGGACGCCTTCGATACCTCCATCAACCTCATACAGCGTAATCCCGCCGTGCCAGAAGACCCTGTTCAGGATGCTATTGGTGTAATCCCAGAAACGATGGACCTTGCCGCCCCAGGTATGCTCGGTGATGCCGCAGAACACCGCGGGCAGCAAATCAATGGGAATCTGCTGTTCTCTGAGATACAGGTAGTAATTCCACGCGGGCTTGTCAGGGACATCCAGATATCCCTCCAACGTCCACCGCACAATCTCGATGCTGATCCCCCTGTACCGCTCTGTCCACACGTCCTTATGCCGTAGCGTCATTGCTCCACCTCCTGTATGCTCACCGCTATGCGCCCCTTCTCAAGCGGGGCGAGGCTCAGAAATGCCGCCCGCGTCAGGTCGATGATGACGCCCTTCCGGTACAGCCGTCGTGCCGGTCCGCGATCCGTGACGACACAATTCACGGAGCGTTCCCCGTGCCGGACCCGCACGACGGTCCCAAATGGGTAATCCCAACTGGCGCAGGTGAACTTCGTATCGTCGAGCGGCTGCCCGTTCGCCATGATGTGCTGACCCGATTCCTTCTCGCAAGACGCCACGCTGTACCACGAGGCATACTGAGCTTCTGCGCCGTCGGCGGCCTTATCCGCCAAAAGGATGCAGCCGATCATGATGATGGCCCCAGTGAGCACTCCTATCGACCACCAAAAGAATCGCTCATCGTTCCTCATTTCCCGGCCCCCTTCGGGATGAGGTAGTAGCGGTCGTGAATCTTCTGCTCCGAGAGCGTGTCCCGGCAGCCGTCGATGATGCAGTCGGGTTTGAGCTTCGGCTCGACGTAGGGGGAGAGGCTGTTGGTGATAACGTTCCATTCCGAGCCATCCGGCAAGCGTATGGTGACGTAGCCTGGTCCAACATTCCCAACCGTGACGGGAATGCCTTGCCACAACGCCACTTCCCCCACCCGCGGTTCCCACTTCGGCTCCGGGGGCGGGAAGATCTGCTTGCCGTCGCGGACGACGCGGGTGATGGGCTGCCAGTCAAGGTGGAAGGATGAGTACTTGCGTAAACCATCGGCGTATTCGTATAGGACGCCACAGTCGTCTCCATAGAGGACGGTTCGGAAGCCTAGGTCGTCATCAAAGCAGTACTGGTCCCCCGCCTGCAAGTCCTTCGGGTTGAACGTGTCCATCTTCTTCTCCTTGGGTTTCTCGCATCCGATGTGCATTGCGAGCCAGTGGGCCCACCCCGCATACAGCCGCTTGCCCGTGCTGTCCGCGCCAGTCTCACGGTCCGCCTTCCACAGCGCATCCCGCACGTCGGCCACGCGCCAGTAGGCGTGGGTGTTTACTCGGAGCCAGTCCTTTGCGTTCAGTAGAAAGCCAAAGTCACGCTCGAAGCCCTTATGCCCATAACAGTACTCCTCGTGCGCGTGCGGGACGTTCTCCGCGAGCCAGATCAGGAACTCTTCGCACGCATTCCAGTCCTTGAGTTGCGCCAGAGTTATGGTGTCCATGTTCTCCCCTAGATTCGTATGGGTTCTACGGGCTTCAGGTCGGGCCGGTTCTGCTCGATGCGCTCGACCGTCTCGACGGGAACGCGGATTTGGGTGCCTCGCCCGCCGATGGAAAACGCGCCGGGCAGTTTCCCCTAAACTAGCCGTAAGGAATGTAACCGATGGAAAAGAACGCGTCAAATGGAAAAGGCACAAATTTTTACACGCCCCGCGAGGTGGCGGCGCGATGGCGGGTGACTCGAAGCACGGTGATCCGCCTGTTTCACGAGGGGAAACTGCCCGGCGCGTTTTCCATCGGCGGGCGAGGCACCCAAATACTTTTGGTGGGAATGACAACAATATTCACTATCGTCGGCGGTTTGTCAAATGGAAACCACTAAAAAAAACGGATTTTTTTCCGAGGCGGGCAGGGACATGGAACGCAAGGGTTTGACAGACTTTGGGTTACGGCTCAGGATGTGGATGGACAAAAACCATCACATCGGGCACGGGGCTGTCAGCGAAACCGCGCGGCAACTGGAAGTGGGCGAGTCTACTCTGCGAAATTGGCTCTACGGTCCGTCGCAACCGACGTTGCCGATGCTCCAAAAACTAGCCGGGCGCATGCGGGTGCGCCTGGAATGGCTTGCAAGGGGTGAGGGGGATATGTTGGACGCGCCTGGCGGCGACCTGGGGAAACTGCCGGAGGGGACCGCGCGGGTACCGCGCGTGCGGTCTGTACGGGCCATTGGGCCTATGGGCGTCATGGACGTTAGCCAAATCGAGGGGTGGGACGTGGTCGATACCAAATGCTCGGCAAGCCCGCAGTATGTTGTTGCGTTGCGTTGTGAAGACGACGGCATGTCCCGGCTCATTCCGTCAGGCGCACTCTTGTTCGTCGATCCGACGGCGACGCCTGAGAGGTGCGACGGACACATCATCGTCATCGCCAACGGGGACAAACACTACCTGCGTCGCCTGCGCCACGATGCGCATGGTACGTGGGTGGGAGTCCCCGAAGGGACCGGGGACGTGCTGGAGATCGGCAAACAGTACCGGCTGGCCGGGCTGATTGTCGAGGCGCAACTGGGCACTCTGAACTGGTAGCCTTGTGCCTTTTTTGTGCCAAACACCCGCAATATATGTGAACCGTCCATTCATTCAAATCGCCCTACTTGGCGGGTACATAAGGGCTATAGGCATTTTTCCCCTGAAATCGTAATTCGCAGGAATCGGCGATGTCTGCATCACACCCATGAGGCCGAAGGTTCAAGTCCTTCATCGCCCATTCTTAAAGCCTTAAGCCGCAAGGACTTGCGACGACGATAAAGGGGATAGATAAGTGGCCTGTGCCGGAATTGTGCCAAAGTTTTGGAGGGTCCGAACATGGTCAGGCTCTATCAGAGGCGGGGATGGTGGCATGTGGATTACGTGCTTGAGGGGGTGCGGTTCCGCCATGCGCTCCGGGTCAGGTCACGGTCCGATGCGGAACTTCTCCGCTCCAAGTACGAGTCCGAAATCCTGAAGCGCAGACTGCAAGGCGACCTGCGCGGCGGGAAAGTCGTGGTAGTGACAGTGACAGAACTGGTCGAGCGATTCGACAAGTGGGCTGAGGCACACTACAGCGGCAGCGAGTATCAGGTGGTGCAGTCGGCGATCCGCCCGCTCCTGGACGTGGCCGGCAAGAAAGCGGTCGGGGCGTTCGGTCTGAGCGACCTCAAGGCGGTTCGGGAACGTTTCTACGCCAAGGGGTGGACGCGGAAGACCATCAACGGCATGGTGTCAAGGGTCCGGCACATCTTCAAGTGGGGGGCCAGCAACGAACTCGTTCCGCCGGCCGTCTGCCAGACCCTGGCTGCGCTGACCGGGATGCGCAAAGGCGACGCGCCCGAAGGTGAACCTGTCCGGCCCGTGTCTGAAGAAGACATGCAGAAAACGCTCCCCGAACTCTCCCCTGTTGTCGCGGATATCGTCCGGCTCGTAGACCTGACGGGTGCGCGAACGGGCGAGATCGTCATCATGCGCCCGCGGGATCTCGACAGGTCCGAGACGCCCTGGACCTACCGCCCCGCCCATCACAAGACGGAACACCACGGGCACGACAGGCTCATCTACCTGGGGCCACAGGCTCAACAGATAGTAGTGCGGTATCTGCTTCGGGACGCAGAGGCGTTCTGCTTCGTCCCTGAAGGGGGCACGGCCGCACATTACACCGTGGGGGTCATCAGGACTGCGATAGCGCGGGCATGTCGGCGTGCCGGGGTCAAGACGTGGACGCCCCACCAGTTGAGGCACAAGGCGGCGACGCGGCTCAGGAAAGAATACGGGATTGAGACGGCGCGGGTGGTGCTGGGTCAGCGGTCATCTGCGGTGACAGAACTATACGCTGAGGCTGACCGGGGTCGGGCTGCTCAGGCGGCGCGGGACTCTGGTTAGCACGGTAAAAGGGGCAGGCCGGAGGCAGCTCGTCGTGGTTCATGTGCGGGCAGGAAACCGTCTTGCGCCCGAACTCGTCGTGCAAAATGTGAGGCTTGCCACAGGTTCGGCAGTCACGCATCATCGTTTTTCCGTCTCAGGGTGCAGGCGTAACCGTTTTGGGTGCGGTTGTATCGTTTTTCGGTACGGGTCATGTGTGGTCATCGTTTTCCGACGGTTCCCCGCGCTCAGAGTAGACCTGGATGCTCTTCAGGTCGCGCAGCGGCTCGAAGAACCACTCGCGGTCTTCGCCCCATTTGAGTTTCATCTTCTCGTCCGGGTCGCGCCTGCCCTCGCACATTCTGAGCCGCAAGCGCCCGCAGATCACGCACACGTCGATCAGCACCTTGCCAACGTCCGCGTCGGCGGCGTAAATCCCCTTGTCGACAAACGTCTGCCAGTCGCAATCGTGCGTGCCGGGCATCGTAGTATCCCTCACTGTAAACGTAGCGGACTTTACTACGGCCTGTGGATAGGAATGTCGCCTTTACCAGTCGAGTGGAGACGTTACGGTCGTTCCCGCATGTTGCGGCAGACCGCGGCGATATGGTCGCACAGAGATTCGATAAACCGCCCGAACTCCGGGTGCTTTGCCTCAAGGTCGTCGAGCTTGCAGTCGCACTGGTCGGCCAGCTTGAACAGCACACAGTGGCAGACCTCGTGGTCTGCGAGCATCTGGACGCTCGGCCCCTTGTCCGGTGCGCTCTGATTCAGTTGCAGAATGTAAGTAGACCAGTTGAGCGAACGCACGGCCCTCGCCCATATGTTCTTCATCCGTGCGTTGGGCAGGACGGCGACCTCTATCCATTCGGCGTTCAGGAGTTGCGAGTTCTTCGCCTCGATGACCGCGTTGCGCCAGAGCTCAAGTGCTGCGGATTTCTTCATGTCATTCCCCTACACGCTGACGTGTGCGTCTTTTCTCTTGCCGTCCAGACGGATGCGCGGGCTGCCGACTTTCTGAGGCGGGTACGTCTTCCGCACGGCATACCGACTGCGACCCAGATAGCCCCCGGTGCCGACAAACAGCTTCTTGGTCTCGACCACGATGTTGTTCTGCAGGTCCATGCGGTACAGGAGTGAGGGAAACGCGACGATCTGGTGTGTGTGCGCCGCGATGTAGATGTCGGCGTCGCACACCTCCGCGAGTCGCGCCAGGTTGTTGGCCTTGCCCCCCATGAGTCGCCCGCCGCCCGTCCCGTGCGTCGCGTAGATGCCGTAGGCTACGCGCTTGGCGTGTCGGGATGATTTACCCAGACTCACCTTCAGGTAGATTTCGTCCGGAGCGTAATAGACCCCCAGTCGCCCGGCGATCTCCTTCGTGATATCCACGCCCACGGAGCGCGATATCCGATGCTCGTGGTTCCCCCCGGTCATGGCCAGGATGCGGCTACGTACGGGCCAGAAGGTTTCGACGATGGTGTCCTTCTGCTTATCGACGATGTACTCTTCGTCGTACGTGTCGGACACGGAATCGATGATCGCGGTGTTGCAGAGGTCGCCCAGCAAGAGGATGTAGGTGTCGGGGGTCTTCTCGATGAAGTCAAGGTAGGCTTTGAGCTTGGCGCGTTGCAGGGCACGGTCGCCGTCGTGGAGGTCGGCCATCGGGTAGAGGTAGCAGGCCGTGAGGCCGGTAGGCAGTTCTACGGCGTGAATCTGTGCGATGGTGCGGTCTGCCACGATAGGGCCTCGAAATCGTCCCTCCCCGCCTCCCGGTGTTCCCCCACTCGGACGGGGAGGGACTAGCCTTCACCCCTTCACACAATCGACCACGGTTTTGACGACGCGGAGGATCCACGCAACGGCCTCCCACCTTACGTCGTCCATCGCCATTACGGCCGCGTTCATCAGGTGTTGCGCCTTGCGGGAGATATCCCGCTTCTCGCGTTCGGTCATGTTGCCGCAGTGCTCTGCCAGCGCGACGCAATAGTCGGTGTTGCCCTCCTCAAACTGTCCGAGCCAGAGGCAGAACTTCTGCTCCGGCATGCGGATCAGGACCGGCAACCACGGTATCACGGCGCGGATGATGGGTCCGTAGCCGCGCGTCGCGGAGAGGCGTTCCAGGAACGCCGTAGCATCGTCCAGGGTCACGGGAGTATTCCCGCGTCACGGTCCCCATGAGTGCGCTCACACCTTCGAGTCTACGAAGTCCCGGACGAGCGTTTCGGTCCCGTCCGCCTTGGCCTTCTCAGCTATCGTGCTGGTGATAGCAGTGCCCGCCGTCGGGTCTTGGACCTTGACCTGTTCGGTGCTCTTGACAAACAGGCTGTTGATGTATTCGAGCTTGCCGGTCTTCTTGGCCCAGTAGATGAGCAGGGCCAGGATCGCGATGAAGCCCAGGAGCGCAAGCCAGTTGTAGAAGGCGAACGCAATCAAAATGACGCCTGAGCCGCCGACGACGGCAGACAAGAGGATGTCGCGCTTCCACCAGTAGAGCAGCCCGGCCGCAACGAGACACAAGATGCCCGCCCCCGCGATCAGCCACGCTTCCTGTCCGTCGGGCAACTTGACGCGGAGCTTGCTCTTGTTCGTGTCGCTGTTGATGCCGTTCTCGTCGATGTTCACATCGGGCACGCCCGGCTCGAACCCCTCCGACTTACCGGAGTTGTCGTGTTGCGTCGGTCCCTTACCCTCATAGTCGCCCGCGTATTTCGACTTGTCGGACTTGGACTCCAGACCTTCCTCGACAACAACCTGCGGCACGTACCCGGGCGGGAGGACGAATTCCCCCCCGCCAAACCACATCTTGGTCGGGAGCGGCTCCTTTTCCGGCTCGCTGGGCGACGTTGGGGGCACCGGCGCAAGAACGGGAGCGGGCTTGGGAACCAACGTAAGGGTCGTCCGCTTACCGACCTTCTCTTCCGCGGTATCCGTCTGCTTGTTGAACTGAGCGGCCACTTCCCCGCCCTTGTTCTCGATGCGGTTCGCACACCCGGCCACCACCAGGCACAGCACGAGCATCAGCATCACCCATACGTAGCGCATATGACCCTCCTTTGGCACAATCTGTGGGAAGATTAACCTACTTTGGCGACTTGTCAAGCAGAATTTTTAGTGAATTGCCTGTATCGTCAGGGCGATGCCCGCCCCGACGCCCCCTGAGACGGCGGCCCCGACGAATAGCCACCAGAGCTTCGCCCAGGGCGCGGCATGCCGCTTCAAGCAGTCTTCCTTCGTCATGAACTTTCCATTGTTCACGGTCTGTTTAATCAGAGCCACGTCGATTTGAATACTGGTAAGAATCTGGTCGCGTTCGCTATCGTTCATGGCGTGGCTCCGTTGAGTGCCTTCTGGATTTCCTCATATGAGAGCTTCTGCCCGCCCCCCGTGTCTTTGGGGGCGTAGAGGGCCTTTTGGATGTCCTGATAGGAGAGGGTGTTGCTCTGTTTCTTCTTGCCTTTGGCGGGCATGATGAACTCGCGGACGATCCCCATGGCGGCATTGGCGGGCAGTCCGAGCAGCGTACCGATTCCCCTGACGAGTCCGTAGCTTCCCTCGACCAAGTCCTTCGTGCTGCGTTGGTAGCCCTTCCATCGGCCCGACTTCACCCGGTCATCTTTGGCAAGCCCAAACAGTCCCCCAAACAGTTGTTTCAATCCGCCGCCCGATTCCATCAGAACGCGGGCAATCGGGTGTTCAAATACATCGATGCCTTGTGTCTTGTAACGCTTGGACGCGATGTAGCTGTCGATGAGTTGGCCGTAGCCGATGAAGATTTGGGCCAGGTTCTGAACCGTGCCGAGGGTATATGCCTTCAGCCGTCCCTCGGGATCCTCAGACGTTTCCTTGCCGACAAGGGCCGGGAGCTTGCGTCTCAGCCGTTTCCACTCCTCTTGCACCGCCGCCACGCCCAATCCCTGCAATGCGAAGATGATGACCGCCTTCAGCATCCGCCCGTGGTTGCGGATGTTGCGGGGATCGTGCTTGATGTCGTCGGCGACGCGTACGAAGTGGTTGTACATCGTGTTCAACTGGCCCCGAAACAGGCTGAACATGCCCCGGAGAATCGGATTGCGGCTGCCGCTGCGTTCCAGTTCCGATGCGTGTTCCGCGCCGGGCAGCGGCGTCTGCGTGTCGTTGACCAGTTGCTCAGTGATCCGCGCGACCTCCTGCCAGTACTCCGGTGAGCCGGGTTGCAGTTGTCCTTCAGCCGTCACGCGGGCCTGTGCCGTGCCCCAGGCGACCTTCGCGACGGCGCGGTCGCCCCAGGATATCGGGGCCAGCGTCTTGTCCCATCCCGACGAGCCGAAGACCGCCGTTACCGCTTCTTCCAGTCCGCCCGTTCCCGGCGTCACCAATCCCGCAGGACTGCCGTGGTAACGCAACCAGAGCAGCGGGGAATGCTGGTCCACAAACTCTCTAAAACTCATGTCATCCTGGGCCAACTGGCTGAAACCGTTCGCCACTTCACCTATGGACGATTCTTGCAGAAGGTTTAATGTGCCGAATATCTGAATGGCTATGCTGGGTGGGTTCAGGCCCATGATCCCGCGCGTACCGAGCCGGGTGAGGGTATTGGTGATGCGGTTCAGGTTGTCGCTTGGGGCCGTGATGTCGAGGCCCGCATAGTCCCGGACGTAGCGGTTGAGGGCGTGCAGCAGTTGACGCCCGCGCCTGCGCCCGAACGCGGAGCGCATGGCTTCCTGAAACCCTACATTGTCCAGCAGCCGTACCGCGTCCAGACTGGGGGCGTACTGTCCGATGTAGCTCGACATGCGGACGATTTGTTCGACGTGGTTCTCCATCCATCCCGTCGAGAGCGTCAACGGCGTCTTGCCGCCCTTGCGTTGCTTGAAGATGCCCTGATCGCTCAGGTCGTGCTCCGCCCATCCCCGCAACAGGGCCATAGGCTCCT
>JBAZOP010000012.1 GCA_041648665.1 bacterium
ACGCCCGAAGACCTGGCCAAAGCCGCGTTGCTGACGGCAGATCCGGACGCGCCCCCAGTGCGCATCCGGGCCGCTTGGAGGGACATCGGCTGCTCGGGCAGTGGCCCAGAGGCCTACAGGAAGGTGATCTATCCGGGCCAGTCCGCCCCGGTGTGGCCCGACGCAGATCGCCTGCCGGCGCAGGGCGGCAGCCGCTCTGCGGAGCGGCGCTGCACGACCTACTGTGAGGTCCCCCCAGGCACCATTGTGATCACCTACAGCCGGAAGCGCGGCCGTTGCTCGTTTGAGGCCGGTGTAGTTTACCGTAGCCCCGGTGACCCCGATGTGGGTAAGGTGTTCCCCTGCGAACACAGGACGCTGCGATCTCGCCCGGTGTACGAAGTGACCCTGCCCAACGGCGTCAAGGTGGAGGTAGCGGCGTCAAGGTGGAGGTAGCGCGCACATGAGCCCCGACACGACAGTCACGACCCAGCCCGCTCCTTACGAGCGTACGACCCAGCCGCCCCCCTGCGGGGGATATGAGGACTTCGACGCAGAGGCGATCTACAGTTTGGTGGCCTTGCATCCGCTACCCAAGTGGAGGGCCCCGTGGCTCGGATGACCCCTAACGAGGCCCGTTCGGCAGCACGCCGGCGGGCCCTCGTGGCCCGCACGGCGAAGACCATGTCAGTGGTGGACCAGATCTGGTACGCCACTAGAGCAGACAACCTCCTCGGCACGCTGCTTGGCTGCGTGCTCGGGGGGCTGGTGCCCCTCTTGTCCTACGTCGAAGCTCACCATGACACGTCCACCTACGCGCCCCTGCGTTGGGCGCTTGTAGGTGGTGGCCTTGTATTCTCCTGTGCCACTGTGTGGCACTGGGGGAGCAAGGCCTTCGAAAGCGCCTACAAAGCAGCAGGTTTCGTCCTCCTGCTGGAGGGCGCGATGGTGTTCTCGGGTGTGACCTGGTTGGGCCAGGTCGCGCTCGGCCTGCTCATGGCGGTCAACGCCATTGCCACAGGCGTGGCTCTGGCATTGCAAAAATGGCGCCCCGGGCGCCAGGCGGGGCGGAAGTGATCGTCCGCCAGCTGCAGGGCAGCAAGGCGGCCCCGCCCGAGGCCAACGCGGACTTCTGGCTGCCAGTTGCCCGGGCCCTGGTTGCCCGGGCAACGCTGCCCTGCACCGGATTGGAGCTCCTGCCGGCGGCCACTGGGGTGTGCCGGCGGTACGGCGCCGGCAGCCCGGCGCAGGTCATCGCAGCAGCTGAAGCCTACGGCCTGATTTACTGGCGCGCTCCCGAATGGCGCGCTAAGATCTAACGTGCCCAGGTTCTTTTTGCTTTTGCTAGCAGTGGGGTGCGGCAATGTAGAAGCGCTCCCCACGGCGAGCATTGGCCAAGCCGCTCCAGGCCCTACTCCCGTCGTGGCTTTTGCCGCGCACCACTGCTCCGACGAGCAGGTAGAAGCCGCCACGGCCGCATTCGATGTGTGGAACGAAGCGCTGGGCTCGGCCGAGGGCAACGAGCCTGAGGCAAGTAACACCAGCATGGCCCGGCATTCTCCGGGAAGCTCCTACCAGTTCGGCTGGGCGGAGCCCGAAGCCGCACAGGGGTGGATCGTGTGTGATGCGCCGCAGCCCGAGGATTGCCCGGGCTGCCTGGCGGCTCACTATGAGGGGGACCTGATCGAGATCTATCCCCTGGCAGCGACGCACGCTGCTCGGTACCCGCTGTCGGTGGTGCTCACGCACGAGCTAGGACACCACTGGATCGACGGGCATCTGCCCGAGGGGCTGATGGCGCCCCGCCCACAGGGAGCTGGCCTGTGCGTGGACGCGGCAGCGGCCGAGGCCGTACCCGGGGCCGCGCCGACCTGCTGAGGCCGGTCCCGGAGAATTTACTGGCGCGCTCCCGAACGGGTGCTATGTTCAGCACCCAGCATGGCCCGGCATTCTCCGGGACACGGGGCCACGCCGACCTGCTGAGGGGCGGGGGCAGGCGCAAAAAAAAAAAAAGCCCCGGGGCTCGTGGCCTGCCGGGGCGTGGTGACTTGAAGGGGCGTGTTAGTAGAGGTAGCCTCGCACAGTTTCCCCGAAACGGACTGCATCATCACTGTCGTCCACCATGACAGCAGCGAGGGCAAGCGCCCGTGCGCATGCAGCCAGTGCAGCCGGGTCACCTGCGAGGGCTTTTTGGCACAGGGCTGCCTGTGCCTCGTCTCCTGCATAGCGCGCTTCCGATCGTAGGGCCTTGATTTGTGCGGTGGTGGGGGTGGTGGGGGTCGTCATGCCCGACTGCCATTCACACCCCGTGCCAGGCACGGTATATGGCTAAATACGCGAAATCACACGAACGTGACGCACCGGCAGGTGCCGTAAATTGTCACTTCGCCTCCGAGCAGGTGACGTTTTGCGCAACCAGCAGAAAACCTGCTGTGCGGGTGGCTTTCAGGTGGCTTCCAGGGCGCACAACGCCCAAACCGGCCCGGGCGCAGAATTGTCACCAGCAACGGAAAACACGGCATTTTTGCATGGCACAGCAGGTGCAAGAGCCCAGACCGTGCAGAACAAATACCCTGGTAGATGCTCGTGTAGGGCTCGAGTCCCCGCCGGCGCGGGTCACGACTACGACACGAACGCGCCGATGGCGCGTGCATCGGGTCGCGGACCCACTGCGTCGTTGCGTGCGTACCCTAGCCGTCGAGCGTCTGAGCGAGGCAAGCCGCGCTATGTGGTCTGGCGACTTAGGCCCGGCCCAACGCAAGCTAGTGCCACGATTGCGGCGACGCCCGACACGGGCGTGTGCGGCGCTGGCACAAATACTCGCCGCGTTTGACGCGGACGCGATTGCAGATGCGGCCATCGAGGCCGCGGGAAGAGAGTAGTGATGAGAACAGCAATCGTTGGTGGGTGGGGCGCGGTCGAGCGTCTCGCGAAAATATGGGACCCGGCGGCTACGGTCGAGGAGATCGAGATACGGCTGTGGGTCGTCCGCGTCGAAGGGCGCCCGATCGGCATGATCGGGAAGGAGCCGTGGACCGCGGAAGGAGTGCGGTCCAGGGCGGAAGAGGAGGATTGCACATGACACGAATGACGTTCGTTCTCGGGTCGCCCGACCCCGAGATGTCCGCGATCGATAGCCTGCTCCGCGAGTGCGGGCAGGACGTACGCTACGCGCTAGGCCCGACGGGGCAGCGCGTGACCCCAGCGCAGGCGTACCAGGCGCCACGTGTCAGTGCAGAGCCACTGCTTGGCGGTGACATCTACTGTGTCGAGTGCGACCCGGCACTCCCCTCCGGTTGCCGTCGCATCGCCATTGACCACCACCGTCCTGGAGACCCTGGGTACGGTGCGGGGCCGGAGGACGCTGTGTTGGCCAGTTCGCTGGGGCAGGTAATCTCTCTACTGGTCCGCGAGGGGGAGCTGCCTCCGGAGTGGCCAGACGTCGCGGACGCACCAGCGTGGAGCGTAGGAGACATTTCGCACGATGACCACCGTGGCTGGATAGTCACGCACTGGGAGTGCGACGATCGCACTGAGGCTAGGCTGGGCTACGTCGCCTCGTCTCGCGGTCGTATCATCCCCACCGACCTCGTCCTGGCCGCGGCCTGCGACCACTGTCTGCATCACGCATGGGCTGGGCGTGTGCCTGGCGTCACGCGAGACATGGTCCGTGAGTATCGCGTCCGACACGCCGCGTTACGTCCCGTCGATCCGGTCTCGCCGGAGGAGTACGAGCGGCGGTTCGCGGCGACGCTCGAGGAGCTCGAGGAGCTCGTCGCTGATGCCGGCATGCACGGCTACCTCGTGGTGCACGTCGATCGCCCCCTTCCCGAGCTGCCCGACGTCGCGTGCTATCTCGGCGTGGCGTATGCGGCCGAGGTTACAGACCGCGATGGCCGGCGAAAGATCGTCCTGGGCGGCGCCACCACGCCGGACCTGGTCCGTGAGTGGATGGCAAAGGCGGAGGCCGACGGTCTCGAGGGTATCTATGGCGACCCGGATCGCGGGTTCGCGGGAGGGTATTTGACGTGACATTGCTTGGCATTGCGAGCGCTGGGGATGCAATCCCGCTGACGGACTTCGCTGCTTTGGACGAGGCACTTGCCCAGTGGCGACGGCTGTGCTTCCTCCGACACAAGCTGTCTCTGAGGGCGCGTGTCGAGCAACGCACGCGCCACTACGAGGGTTGGTTTTAGGCCGCAACACGGCCAGGAAGGACATGCATCATGTGTGAATTTGCATCATTCGTTGTAACCCGAGACCGGGTTTTTTGGCACCCCTGGTCGGACAGTCATGAGGATATCATAGCGCACTATCGACTGTACGCCGACGGTGCGCGCGGATCGAACATCATGCGCGTCGAGCTCACGCCGAGCAAGACGGCACCGCGCAAGCTTCGCCAGTGGTCATTCATCATCGACGAGCGATGTGACGATCTGCCCGAGTGGTTTGCGGCGGAGGGGCGTGATGCCCTGCGGGCCCGGGTGCATCGGGCGCTGATTCAGCGCGCCCGCGCAGAGGGGTGGTTCCGCCGCGAGGCTCGGCCGCGCGCGTGCTTCGCGCGCGTTGATGCGGCCCCTGGCGAGGCCGTCAGTGCCCTGCATCACGCGGATGTCACTGGGCACGCCGCGGCCGTGCGTGTCGGCGAGCACTCCTGCGTTCACACTTACGCTGACGGCGCCGCCGTTTCTGCGGATTCGTGCGCTGAGATCAGATGCAGTGTACGATCCGCTGTGTCCGCAGGCCGTGACTCGCGTATCACAGCTGACGGAGGTAGTGCCGTCCGAGCCGGTAACGGCAGCCGCGCGAAAGCGCAACATAACAGTGCTGTCCGCGTCGGCTGTGATGGCACAGCCGATGTGGGGGACAATTCGGTTGCGTGGGCAGGTGAGGACGGGCGCGCCGTCGCGGGCACGTGTTCTGTCGCCCGTAGCAAGGGTGGCGAGGCTGTAGCGGGCAACCATTCTGTGGCGCATTCGTGCTATCTACACGGTGAGGCTACTGTCTGCGATTACGGGGTGGCGTTCGGCACCGCACGAGCCGCGGCCGGATACCAGGGCGTCGCGGTTGCCGCAGGGAAAGCGTCCGCCTGCATGCTCGGTGTTGCGGTGGCAGGCGCCGATGTCGCGGTGGGTGACGGCGGTGTCGCGGTGCTACGCGGCCGCGTCGATGCTGTCGATAAGCGCGCCCGCGGTGGGCGCAACGCGATCGTGATTGTCGACGCAGTAGATGGCGCGGCGTCCGCCGGCGTGGGCGGCATGATTGTGTTTCGCAGATCCGCGCCACGGCCGGTCGTCGTGTACATCGACGGCGAGACGTACTTGCACGACACGTGGTACCGCTACAGCGAGGGGAAGGTTGTGCCTGTCCTCACCCCGTCGGAGGATGCGCCGTGACACACTACTACTACGGGATCACCACGGACGGGGACGTCCGTGTGTGGGCCTGCGCCAGGTTGGGGGACTTTCCCCGGTACATCTGGTCTGAGCGGCATGAAGACCTGTATGCTGCCCGTGAGGCAGCACGCAAGGCAGCAGCCGAGCAGCCCGGTAGCGTCGCTGCCATGGCCCCATTCTGCCCGAGGGGCGTGGGGGCACCCCGATGAACTTGTGCAACCTGTTCATCGATCCCATTGACCCAGTGGATGCAGCTGTGGATGACCTGGACCCGCTGCCCGAGTTGATCGCTCGGGCAGCTCGTGAGATCACACCCACACCACCGGCCCCGGCAGAGAGTGCGTGGGCAGCTCTGCGAAGCGCACAGGTGATCTGTGCGGACGTTTTGGCGAGAAGCGCGAGAAGCGCGAGAAGCGCGAGGACAAGAAAATGAGTCACATTTTGGACAGTGCGCAAGCACTGATGTTAGAAGCCAGTGAGACGACTGACGAGTTTGAGCGCAGGCAGCTGTATGCTTTTGCGGAGGAGATGTGCAATGCTGCGGGTGCTGTGTTCATGCATGCAAGCATGCACGACTTCATTGCGCAGAGAAGCAAGGATGGCAAGATAGCTGTAGCCAGGCGCGTGTTGGCATCGTACAGGGCCAGCTTCGCAGATGCATTTGTCCAGTGCTTGCGTCAGGATTTGAGGTACTTGCGATGAAATCACTATCGGACTTGATCGCAGCCCGATCTCTGCGCAAGGAGCTTGAAGCGCACGTGTCCGCAATCGAAGCGCCCATCAAGGCGCAGCTGGTGGCTGCCTCGGGCCCGCTGCGGCAGCTGCTGAAGCAGGCAGAAGAGGCCGAAGAAGCCGCTGCGGAAGCCGCCCACGCCGAGTGGGAGGGCACCGTGCAGCAGCGGCAGGCACTGCTGCTGGCGGGCGTCCGCGTGCCGGCACCAGAGCTGCCGCCGGGCTGCAGCGTGCGTGCTCTGCGCCGATTGGTGGTGACGGATGCCAACTTCATTCCCCGGGAGTACATGATCCCGGACATGAAGGCTCTCGGCAAGTTGCAGGATCCGGTGCCGGGGACTCAGCACACGATCCGGTATAGCTTTCAGGTCAAGGTCAAGGAGCAGCCATGAGAAAAGTGAAGGCCCACGAGGGTCGTGTGATTCGTGGCCTGCGTTTCCGGGCGTATCCCACGCCCGAGCAGGAAGTGAAGATAGCGGAGCAGGAGGACGCTCTGCGCAGGTTTTGGAATGCGTTAGTGGCCCGTGGTCGTATGACGTCGGACGCGAATGCGGCCTACGCCCTGCGGCAGGGGCTGGTCGAGCCACGCCCACAGAGACCGGACTACGACGCCATGCCCGAACAGGACCGGCACAAGGAACGGGACGCTTACCGGCGTGCTTGCAGGGCGTGGCGGCAACAAGTAGCGGCAGCCACGAAAAAGCTGCCGGAGTGCAGGTACCGAAGCCTGAAAGACTGGGCCGATCATTTCCACACGTCAAAAGATCACCTGGCAGAGTGCTTGCTGGACGATTTCCCACAGGTGCCAGTAACGGCTCTGCGAGAGCTGATCAAAGCTTATGAAGCTGCGCTTGCCGGCACCAAACGGGGTCTTGCTCCTCCCGTTTTCAAGCGAGCAACAGATCCTGTGCCCATAGCCTCCGGTAACGGGTACCCTCTTAGCAGGGGAGAATTCGGGCCACGCCCGAGCTGTCCGAACGGTAAGAGGAAGGACTGGCTCGATGCAGCGATCTCTTTCCCGGGTGTCGGACAGATCGCCTGCAGGCTGGGTCCGGAGGCGCAGCTAGAGGACCGAGAATACTGGGTGATGGGTGTGTCGCTCGTGCGCGAGCCCGATGGGTGGTACGCAGCCATTCGGCAGCACGTGGTGCCTAGACCGGCGCCGCAGCCAGTGCCCGGACTGTCGTGCGGCATTGACGTGGGTCTGATCGATCTGGTTGCGATCGTGCGATCAGATGGCGAGGCAGCCTCGGTGCCCAACCCCCGCACGCAGCAGGCGCACATTGATCGGATTGCGGCCAGGCAGGCGGCGGGCAAGCCCGTCGGCAAGCTGCACGCGCAGGCAGCGCGAAACGTCCGACAAATCATCCGGGAACGAGTGTTCCCGGTGATCGACTCATGCGAGCAAATCTGCGTTGAAGAGATCGAAGCCAGGATCGGTCAAAAAGGATGCATGCATGTTTCGTTCATGCGAACCCTTGTCACCATGGCCAAAGCGCGCTACGGTGAGGGCCGTGTAGTGGAGGTAGACCCTTGCATGACGTCGCAGATCTGCTCGAGATGCGGCGCGGCCCCAATGAAGAAGCATGACAAGACGCGAGAGGTCTCGTGTCCTGCGTGCAAACACCGCGAAAACCGGGACATCAACGCGGCCAGAAACATTCTGGCCAGGGGGCGCTCGCAAAGCGCTTTGCAAATGCGCGAAAGCACAGCTACTCTGAAAGGCAAGTAACAGCACCAACATGGCCCGGCATTCTCCGGGACAGGGATCCACTTCCACCACACGGCCCTCACCGTAGGTAACAGCACCAACATGGCCCGGCATTCTCCGGGACCGGGACGGAAGTCACCCTCACGAAGCCAATGTTGGCGGTAGCAGCACCAACATGGCCCGGCATTCTCCGGGACGTGCCTCGATTGCAGCCACACGTGCTTCAATTTCCTTGTAGCAGCACCAACATGGCCCGGCATTCTCCGGGACCTCTGGCCAGGCACGGCCACGCCCGCCACCACCCCGTAGCAGCACCAACATGGCCCGGCATTCTCCGGGACGACGCGCCACGAAAAACGTGACTATCTCGCTTAAGGCGGTAGCAGCACCAACATGGCCCGGCATTCTCCGGGACCGGGGTCTCCCCCTGCCAGGGCTTCGGCTGCGGCCGTAGCAGCACCAACACGGCCCGGCATTCTCCGGGACTACGAGAGTAGCGAGTCTCTTCCCCGCCGACTCGAGTAGCAGCACCAACATGGCCCGGCATTCTCCGGGACGGGAGCCCGGCCCGAACCCGTAGCAGCACCACCATGGCCCGGCATTCTCCGGGACCGATCAAAGGGGGCCCGAAGCCCCCGGTAGCAACACCAACATGGCCCGGCATTCTCCGGGACGGCCCGGACGCGCCACCCAGCAACGTAGCAACACCAACATGGCCCGGCATTCTCCGGGATAAGAAGAAGCCATTCCTACGGCTGATCCTGCTCGCGGTAGCAGCACCAACATGGCCCGGCATTCTCCGGGACCCCGTCCTAGGGTCACGAGGTTCAATCGCGGCCCGAAAGGTAGCAGCACCAACATGGCCCGGCATTCTCCGGGACATCGCTCGAACATTGACGGCCTCGGCCTCGTCGGTATGGTAGCAACACCAACATGGCCCGGCATTCTCCGGGACGGCCCGGACGCGCCACCCAGCAACGTAGTAACACCAACATGGCCCGGCATTCTCCGGGACCGATCAAGGGAGCCCTGAAGCCCCCCACAGTCCCCACGGCTCGGGGCGCAGTACGTGCCACGCGGCCCCGATCAGGAACGCGTCCAGCAGATCCCCCCGGCGCTTTGCGCTGTGGCACACAGGTAATGTGGCTGCCTCAATTGCCAGCAGCGACTGCTCAGCTCGGGCCTGCAGGACTTCCTTGCGGACACTACCCGCGCGGAATGCGTAGCGCCAGGCGTCCACGGGCAGCACATAGGGAGTGCCACCAGTGGCAGCCACTGCTTCGTGCAGCTGCCATCCGCAGATTTTCGCCAGCGTCAGGACCGCGTGCTTGCGCTGCGGTCCTGTCAGCCACTGATCCTCCGTGACCACCGCGTCTACGCGCAATCCGGCAGGCAATGCCCACCACGCTCCGACGAGAGCAGGCGTGGGGGGCGCATCGCGCCGAAGGAAGCGTCGTGGCACGAGTGCAGCATCGTCGAGCAGCACGTACCCGGGGTGCCTGCCTGGATCGATCGCTAGGATGCGCATCCTGTCCCCTTGCATGTGTCACAGCCCTTGCCGTTGCAGGCAGGGCAGCACGGCCACAGGCGGCCGTCCTTGTAGACGGCGCGGGCATCCTTGCTCCACAGGACCATGGCGCAGGCGTCGGCGCCGATCGGCACGTGGGGCAGGTAGTAGCCGAGCCCCTCAGTCATGAGTTGCTCGAGCCGAGCGGCCACATCGTGGGCCTGCTCTGGTCGGCATTCCACAAGGAATTCGTCATGGGGATGCAGCAGCACCCGTGTGCCGAACAGTGGAGATCCGGGCTCGAAATACTGCTCCTGCACGATCAACCACATGACGTGGCCTGCAATCACGGCGAGCAGCGACTGGAACGGGTTGTTCGCCGCGCTGCAGTAGGTCATGCCCCGGCGAAACACGGACGTGCCTGGGATCCAGTCCGCATAGGTCTTGCCGTCGGGCTCTTGCAGCTGGTTGATCCCTCGCAGGTGGGCCATCACATCGGGGTGCGACTGCTTCCAGGCTTCGTCTAGCCGGCGCCAAAACTCGAGGGGCTTCGAGATCCCGTAGATGGCCCGGGCTTGGCGCATCATGGTCTCGGGACCCATGCCACCCGGCTTGCCAAAATCCTCGATTTTGGCGCATTGGCGCATGTCCTTTGCGTCCTTGTCCCCTGCCTTGACCAGGGCTGCGAAAGCATCATAGGACAGCCCGAGGGCTGTGCTCGCAGTTAGCACGTGGTCATCTACGCCGGCCTGTACGCGCTGTGCCAGGCCCCACTCACCGTACCGGGAGACCAGGTGCTCGGCAAGAGTGACGACTTCGCCCTGCTTCCAGTCGATCGACACGATGCACATGCCAGGGCGAGCCCGGAAGCATTCACGAACGCCGGCCTTGCGCCGCAGATTGAGCAGATTGGGCTTGCTCGAGATGACCCGCAGTGTGTCCGCCAGGGCCCATGACGTGTGGAGGATCGGCTGCGACAGGAAGCCCATGTCCTTGTTGATCACTGCGCTCCACTCGCCGTATTCAGCGAACGTACGGAGCAGCGGGTCACCAGACTCTCGGAGCACCCATGCGGCCGTAGCCACGCCACCCTTGGCCGTGACTGGACAGACCGATTCTTGATCGGCGGCAGGTGACGGATCGCCAAAAGGATCCGTCCAAGCATCCCCGGCGCTAGACACGTAGCGTCCGTCAGGCTCCCACCAACCACGCAGGCTCACGTGCTTTTCGCGGTCGGGCCACTTCTTGTAAAACTCCACATGCAAGTCTGGCGTACACCGATAGGCGCACAGCACAGCCGCTTTGATCCTCGCCATGCATTTCGAGCCGTCATCACGGACGAAGCCGTACTGCTGCACCTGCCCTCGCAGATCAGCAATGTGCTCATTGGCGAGCCGGGCCAAATCCGTCACGCGATCTGGATCGGTTTCGATCCCCCAGCAGTGCTGCAGGTGCAGGCAGAACATTTTCCGTGTGCAGAAAGCAACATCAGGCAGCTTGACGTCCGGATGCCGCTCGCGCATGCGCTGCCACAGCCGCAGCGTGGCAGTGGCGTCAGACAGGGCGTAGACCACGTGCTCGGGGGTGTAGGACGTGACCGGGCTGCCGAGATATTGCCCGTAGGTGAGCCGCACTGCATCGTCTTTGGCTAGCTCGCCCAGCCCATAATACCGGTGCAGATCAGCTAGCGATCGAATGTGTGCGCGCTTGGCACCCTGGATTTCGGCTAGGCGCCGCAAGACGTCCGTGTCTAGCACCCTGCCTTCGGCGTAGGCGCGCCGCAGGGTTTGCGGCTGCACATGGCCCCAGGCGAGCAGGCAGGCCATGTCATAGGCCACGTGGTGGCCCACGACGGTGTGCTCGGACAGCATCTGCTCAATGCGCGAGTCGGGCAGCGCAGCAATGAGGGGGTGCTGCTCGCTCTCGGTGTGCCAGGTTGCGCAAACTGGCGGTGGGGCCATCATGGCCGGTCCAAAGCGGACCGTCTCCGTGTCGAGAGCGAGCAGCATGGGGCTTAGCGGTGGCTAGCGAGGCACGGGGGTGAACCGCGGATTGGTGCGTGGTCCCTTCGGGGTCTGCCTGATCGTCTGATCGCAGATGAATCGGTACCCCAAATTCGGCTTGGTCTCGCTCTCTGCGATCAGAGCTGCTTTGGCCTGATCGCGACTGAACGGGCTCTTGTCGGACGGGTCACGTCCGTAGACCGAGCAAACAAGTTCGCCCAATTGCCCCATGAAAACCAGCGTTTTCTGGCCTTCCGGCGAAGCGGGGGGCGCACCAGGCCAGAATTTGAAATGAAACGCGCGCTGCACGCCGGGCTGCAGTGCAGGGTTGTTGCTCTCGATCACTGTGACCAGCGCTTGGAATGCGCTCCCCTTCGCGCCATTTCGCAGCTGCAGCTGATTCAGCTCGAACACGGCCCGGAATTCGATCTCCCGAGGCACGAAGCTAGGGCCCATGCCATAGTCGAGCACTTCCCTCGAATCCAGTGAAGGCGGGCCGGCTGCGCCGGCAGGCAGGCCCCACGCGGGGGCTGCGGGGGGTGTGGCTGGCACAGCGGGGGGCGTCCACGCGGGGGCTGCGGGTGGCGTGGCTGGCACAGCGGGGGGCGTCCACGCGGGGGCTGCGGGTGGCGTGGCTGGCACAGCGGGGGGCATGGGCTGCGCTGCTGCTGGGGCTGCTGCGGCCGCGCCCTGCATTGCTGCCAGGAACATGGCCTGCTGCTCGGGGGGAAGTTTGCTGATATCAAATTGGTTGCTCATGTTGCTTCTTCTTTCCTGCTCTTCGTTCTATCGTAGGCCGGACCCTCTCCGAGATCCGGCACCGTCATTTCTGCTTGTAACAGCTTCTGTGGCTGCCTATTGGAGAGCTCTGTCGCCCGAGCATAGCCCAGGGCCGAGTTGATCGCCACAACATTCTCGAGGCAGCCCACGAAGTAGCTGACTGACACCTGCTCGGCCTGTTGCCCCTCGCGGTGAATGCGGCCAATGCGCTGCTCCCAGTCCTCCGAGGCCTTCCAGGGCGTCGTAACCAGCATGCGAGACCACTGGTGCTGCAGATTGAAGCCGTCGCCACACGCCTTGGCGGAGGCGATCGCAACGGGAGCCCGGCTGCGGTCGATCGACTCCCCCGACGCATTCAGCCCAAATTCCCCGTAATAGGGCCATTTGGTGAGCTGCGAGAGAGCTTCTCCAAATGCCCGGTGGCTGCACATGATCAGCCCCCCGCCACCTGCTCGACCCCAATCGGCTGCGCGCTGCAGTGCGTGCGTGCTGAGCCACGAGGGAATGGCGTGGGGGACGTATTGATCTTTGATCGCAGCCCACTCATCCCAGGCTTGCTTTGGCAGCGCACCCTCGATGCAAGCATCTCTGATCTGCGCCTCGGTATCGTAGGTGTCCAGATCGGTCAAAATGCGCCGGCAGAACCTGCACCACTGCGTTCGGGCCTGCATCCAATCCGTGGGTGGCCGTGGATCGTGGTAGTAAAAAAAGCCGAGTGCAAGCTGCAATGCAGTGCTATAGACGCCGATTGACTTGTCCGGCAGCAGCCAATCGTCTGGCGTGATCCACAGCTGCCGCAGGCGCTCCCAGTGCTCGGTCATGCTGGGGGGCGTGGGGATTTGGATAGGCTGGATCGACAGGGGCAGGTCAAATGAGTCTTGTGAGATCAGCACGCCTGGTGTCTGCGTCAGCCGCTCCCCCCATGCGGCTTGCGCGCTAGGCCGGTCCACAGCGGACGGGCCCAGGTGCTGCTGCAGGACTTCGTAGCTGGGATCCGGCGCCCAGCTATCACGCTTGGGCGCCCCGTAAGAGGGGTCGTCCAGCAGCAGGGCCCAGGTCTGCTGATGCTCTGGATCACGGGGGGCGGGGGAGCCGTCCCGCAGCGTCCAGTCGAGCATGTGCACGTAGTCCAGCAGAGACGTCCGCCGCAGCGACCCTGACAGCACGAGCACCACGCAGTCTGGCGCATCGTGCAGGTACCTAGCAACGCGCCGGGCGCAGCCAGCGGACCGCACATGCCGGAGCCACTGAGCTTCATCGCACATGAGCAGATTTGGCTTGTAATCCCACAGCAAGTAGCTGTTCTGCCGCAGGCCAAGCCGCTGGTAGCTTTCAATTCTCGTGTGCCGAGGGATCTGCCAGTGCAGTCGGTACTGATCCATTTCCCGCTCGATTTTGCTCGGTGCGTTTTGCTTACCGCGCTTCATGTGCTTGGCCGGCACGAGCAGCAACGGTCGCGTGGCTCCGAGCACGAGCGGAGCAAGCCCCGTCATGAGCGTCTTGCCCGCACCGACACGGGCGCCGCAAAACAGGCCCCTGACTTTGACGAGTTCCGCAAGTCCGCACGCCTGCATGGGGCGCAAGATCTGCGTGCCATGGGGCGTGCGGAGCAACTCGGTCATCGGACGGATCAGCTCGTCGGCATCTGCGAGCGGCACCCGTCGGGGGAGATTGCGGATGCGGGACATCTATCCGGAGATGCGAGCAACGAGCCGATCAATGATCGCATCGGCTAGCGCGTCCAGGTCGATGGCGCCGGCTGCCACAGCAGGCACTGTGGCCGCAGCCGCTGCCCTCTTTGCGGCCGTCTCCTCTTTCGTGGGGCGGCCACGTCGTTTTGCTTCAGGAGCCGCCGCAGTTGGAGGAGTCGCGAGGGAAGCCGCAGCAGGCGGAGGGGGATTGATCGCTGGTGCAGCCGCATTGGCTGCTTGGTTCAGGTAGGCCAAAGCGGCCTGCTGCTGCTCGGGACTGAGCTGCGCCCACTGCGCCGGCGGGAACTGCGGGGGGCAGGGCACCCCAACGGGGGGCTGCGCCGGCGCCGGGGGCAGCTGCACCGGAGGGGGGGCGGGTGGCTGGGGCGCCACAGCAGGCTGCCCTTGTTGTTGGAGCTGCAGCTGCAGCTGTCGCTGGATCTCCTCGAGGATTGCGCTGTTTGAAGGACCTGCACCATTTGCCATTTTCATTTCCTTTTGATCACAGTGCCCCGCGTAGGGGCACATTCGGTTGTATCGAAAACAATTCGCCGGATTTGGCGGAATTAATTGCACAAGTCGTAACGGATCCGGAGCATTGCGGCAAGCTATTTTCAGCGCCGTCATTTCTCGGCCGATCGGCACTAGCTGCTCTCTCACCCGGGATTCGGCCTCGGCGATAGTTAGGCTAGCACGCACGGGAATGCAGCGCTTTTTACCCTTGATATAATAGAGCCACAGCAGACTGGTGGGATCGAAACGAGGCTCGGCCAGGGTGTAGAGCAGCGCAGCCGGGTCTAAAACCAAGGTTTCTGACGTGAAAATGTACCGATCTGACGAAACGAATTTATGGTCTATTTTCCAACCGGGCGCCACTAAATCGAGTCGCCCGGTCCACCACACGCCGCCAAATTCGAAAGTCATGGGCGGCTCAATCAGCATGGGCGTGCAGGGCTGCGGGAGGTAGGGAGCCCCTTCAATTACGTCACGCCCTTCTGGCGTGGTCAGATCGATGGGCTCGCCACGGAGGCGAGCCTCGGCGAGTGCGTGCGCCCGGACCCCGTAGTCCAGTGCCGCAGTGCGCACGTCTGGCAGCCCCCCGATGGCGCGAAAAGCCCAGGCCCGTGGGCAATCCTGGTATTGCTTGAGCCGACTAGGGCTGACGTAGTAGGTCATTGCAACGTGCGCTCTTCGACCGGTATTCCCAGCTGCTGCGCTCGAGCGATCGAACACCGCATGCCGGCGCTCACGCCCCGGTCGGTGTAGACGGCCAGCAGCTGTGCCTCTATCTCCCATAGCGCGCCGGCGAGCATGCCCTGCTCGCGTTGCGCGGCAACGCGGTCATCGAGCACCTGCGTGTAGAGCAGGTGCGAAGCAAATGGGGCCTCCCCCCGCATGAGCGAGTCATGCAGGCACTCGCGCGCGTAGGCCAAATTGCGCTCGATTTCGAAGAAGCTGTCGGCCCCGCAAGGGCTGACTATCGCGACCGTATTCGCCAAAACTCACCCACCATGCTTTGCGATCCACCGTTCGACGGTGGCCACGGGCACCAATCCCGCCTCCAACGCCCACGCCGTCAGCCGCTGTGTCTCTACCACGGTCCAAATCCCGTCGCCAGTGGTGATCTGCTGCCCGAGCCCCCGAAGCGCTCCGGCGAGCACCGTCGTGGGCGGGCGCCGCTGGTCTTGGTGACACCGGTTCCACGACCGGAGCACCCACTCAACGGTGCAGCAAACGTGCCCGTTTACCACACGCAACCCCTCGGACAGGTGATCCTCCTTCAGCGACCTGACGATCAGCTCGGCCACAGCCGCCCTTTCTGCTTGCCGCACAGCAAGCGTGTTGGCCAACTCTGGATCGCTGGCAACACCAAAACGCCCCTCCCAAGCGGGGGCCTGGTTGCTCAGCCACAGCACGTGCGCCGCTAGCCCGTCGCCCTCTACCCACGGGGTCACGAAGTCTTGTCCGCCACGCTCAGCGAGAAACAGCGCGGCGAGCGGGTCCACCTGAATGTGCAGGAAGCGATCGGCAATCGCGAAAATGTCATTGTCCGTCAGATGCCCTCGCAGGCCGAAAATATTCGTGTTGTTCGCCGAAATTTGCAGTCGCGTGCTCCCCTCGAGGGGCACGGGAACACGGTACTTTTCATTGACCAGTCGCGTTCGGGCCTGAATGAACTCCCGCAATGCATCCGTGCGCTCGAAGCCACGAGCATCCTTCGGCAGATCGCTCTCGTCTCCGTGGCAGAAAGGGCAGCGCTCGAGGGTCGTGTTGAACCGATCCATCGCCTCGGTCAGCTTGCTCGGGCCCGTGGTGGACCATAGCCGAGCAAGGCCGTTAGCCAGCATGCTCTTGCCTGTGGACTTCGCACCGGTCAGCACGAGCCCCACCAGGGGCCGCTCAAGCCGCGGAAACAAGGACAACCACTGCACCATTCGTGGATATTGCTCGGGCCCGCATAGCGATCGCAGCCAGGTGTCGATGTCCGCGTTGAACGCAGGCGTGATCCTCCGCATAGGGCAAACAGGCAGGAGCAGCGTCCGCTCCGACAGATCGAGCACGGGTTGCTGCACGATCAGCGACTTCGCCACGCCTGCCAGGGGTGTGCTGTAACGCTCGAGCAGTTCGTCTCGCCGCAGCATGCGGCGGACGTCTTTATCCAGCGTGTGCAGCGTGACGGGGGCCGGGCTGAGCACCACGCGAGCGGAGTTCAGGAAGCCCTTCTCCCCCACGTGGTGGAAACGCGCCCGGTGCCCGAGCAGGTAGTACTCCGCTTCGCTGTGCAGGATCCACAGGCGCTCAAGCTCTTGGTGCGACACATTCAGCCGGCCTCGAATCTCCTCAATCTCCTCGTCGGAGTAGGGGCTCTCGCGATCAAATCCGAACGCCTGCCGAATCGCAGCCCTGCGGTCCGCCGGAAGATTTGTGTCGGACAAGGCCAGTGCGTAGGCCCGGGCCCGCTCGAATTTCTCCCGCACGTCATGCATCGTGGGGGCTTCGGGGACGATCGACATGGCTTCGATCGACCGCCGGAACAGCTCACAAATCGCAGACGTATCGGCGTCTGGATAGGACCTGGCAATGGTCCGCAGGATGTCCCACAGGACCGTGTCACGCTCGCCGGGCTCAGCAAACGAGAGCCCGTCAAGCACGCGACGCATGCGATTCCCCACGTCCACCAGCGTTGCCGACCGGGATGCTGTCCACCGTCTGATCAGTTGCTGCCAGACCTGCGTGTCGATCACACGCACTGCCGGCGGCAGCTCCGCGGCCGCAGCCTTGCCGCCCTGGATCAGCCGCAGTTGCGGCCGCGTGGGCTGCACAGGTGCTTCGCCAATGTCGGACACGTCCAGCCCCCCACCGGGGAAGTAAAGCAGCTCGGGTCTCGCAGCTATCGCATGCTGGGGATGGCAGCTCGGTGCGAAGAAGGCTCGGGCAAGGCCCTTCGACGCGCGATCGGCGCCATCGCCGAAGCGGGCTAGCACCCAATCGAGCACCTGATCGAAGCTGCCCGGAGCCAGTGGCTGCGCCAGGGGAAAAATCAGCCGGCGCCCCTGATAGCACTCCGTGCCGTCTTTCTGCCCACCGTGCGACCAGGTGCTGTGCCACAGCACGGCCACGCCGGCTTGCTGCAGCTTGGCCAGCGCTGCAGCGCACACGGGCAGCGGCTGGCCGTCGAAGTCGAGGCAGATCCCGTAGACCAGCTGCACATCCTCATTGGCCCGCTTGCCGCCCTCCCGCAGGCTATAGAGTGCCAGCAGGGGGGTGCTCTCCTTTCGCAAGTCCTGCCGATGCCCGGCCTGCAGCGTGCGCTGCACGAAAGATCCCCATGTCTCTCGCGTAGCGATCCACTGCGCCGGCTGGTACAGATTTGGATAGCTGGTGACAACGACAGGCAGCTCGGCGGCTGTATCGGCCCTGGCAGCCATGAGATCGACCTCAACCACTCGACCCTAACCATAGCGTGCTCGAAGTATGACGACAAGGGTTAGCGTGCAGCATCAGTAGCCGGTCCAACCAAGCGGCATCTGATCATTGATCCGCACGTCGCCCATTGACGGGCACAGCAGGCCCCCATCTACTTGGGGATCGATGTTCGCAGGCACTGCGTAGATCAGCTTGCGCCCGCCATCATAGACGCGACACACGCCAGGGATCCTGCTGGCTGTCAGCCACCGATCATTGGTCCACAGCAGGTACCACTCGCCCGAAGCGCCGATTTTCGCAGCAACAACAATAGTGCTCTCAACAATCGCTGCAGAAACGAAGCCCACAGGCTCAGAACATAGAGGGTTGGTGTCGTCTCCCGGTATTGACACGCTCTGCCGGGTCCACGTTCCGGTGGGCGTCGTGGTCGTCCAAATGTGCGCAAAACCATCGACCAAAATCCACTCCGCATTGCGAACGCTGTAGCTTAGCGCCGCAATGCCTTGGACACCTTGCGCGTCCAAATCCACTTCAGTGGACCATGTTGACCCCGCATCTGCGCTACTGCGCAAATAGCTGACGCCGGTGCCAGGGTTCGTGTAAATAGCAACGAGCACGCCACCGTATTCGTGCATCAGCATCACGCCGGGCGCGTAAGACACAGGCGATGTTCTGGTCGTTGCTGACAGCGTTTGCGTACTAACAGCCCACGTCAGACGAACAAGCTTCTGCGCCGATCCGTCCGCAAAAAACCAGAACACCTGCCGTGTCGATCCGCTAGCACGGCATGACGCAACGCACGTAGGCACGCTGATGGCAGAGCCTGAGGTCACAGATCCGGCAGCAGCGCCTGCCGCCCAATCTGCATAGCCATTTTCCTTGTTCGGTGTGTAAACGCGGAATGTGGCCGCGTTGGCCGTGGCAAAAAAGCAATCGTCCAGACTGCCTGCTACAGCTGTTTCCGTGGTTGTCAGCGTTCGATCACGCCCGGGTGGCCCGGGCAAGGTGATCGTAGGGGCGGCGCCGCTGGCCCAGACAATGCCGTCCTGACAGCATGTGATTCTGTGCTGCTCCGGTGGATCGTCCGTGTCGGCCCACCCCGTGCTGCCGAAGCCGACCTGCAGCGGCAAGTCTCGCGTCCAACGCAGCCCTCGCGAGAGCTGCCGCAGCGCCCAATTCATTTCTTGGGCGGACACAGAAGCCGTGTCAGGCACGAAGCCCGTAGCGACTTCGTCGTCGGACATGGTGCTGTAGTAGGTGCCATCGCTGCCCCACTGGGGCATTCGATCGGGAATGTCGGACGCTGGCAAGGTCATCTGTACACCGTTGGCATGATGCCGCTGCCCATACAGGCAGCGTTGTTGGGGGTTGGGTTGTCTGCGTCGGGCAGCGAGAACGGCGTGCCACTGGTCGTGTCCACCACGGTCCACGCTACAGCCACACCGCTTGCTGCCGCATCGTCGAGCAACTGCACAGCTGCATCTGGGGCAGCCAGTGGGGGCGTGATCACTTTGATCGCATTGCCGAAAAGCAGCAGGGTGCAGTCCGTGCTGCCGCACAGTGCGGACACGAGATTGGTCAGGTCACTCGGGCGTCCTGTGGATCGATTCGCCGCAATGCGCCCCCTGACAAGGACGCGCAGCGTCTCCGTGTCAGTGGGTCGTGCGGGCTCGCCCACGATCACGGAGAGCCGCTCGAGGGCATATCGCTCGCACGTGTCTACGTCGATCCCGTCGAGAAACGTCCACAAGGCGTCCTCGAAGGCCTGCGCTTGCTCGAGCCACGACACGAGCAGGGCAGCCACGCGGGGAAGGCCCCAGAACGGCGGGCGCAGTTGTAGCACGCCTGCAGGCTCATGCGTTTCGATCGGGAGGAGGGTTCCTGTCACAGGGCCGCCCCGATGCGCGTGTCAATGAGCAAAAAGCGCAGCTGATCGTTGAAAACACCACTGACCCTCGTCAAATTGGTGACGATCAGGTGGATCGAGTCGGTGGCCGCTCCTTGCACCATCCACATCCAATCATCTGCGTGGTCATCGCCGAAATTGGCCACCACAGCGTGGTAATCGCGAGCACCCTCCAGCGACACGGTGACATGTCGTCTAGACGCCGTTGGCAGTACCGGCGACGAAATTACAACATACCCCGTGGCGGACCAAATCGCACGCTCCCAGGACAGCTGTTGGGAGCGGGCAACGGGCATGTAGCCCTCTTGCCCCTCGACCGGCATGTTGACCCCGCCGAGATATTGACGGGCCAGGGACACCCACAGATTCGGATCAATGTCAGACATAGGTCACCGTAATGTTCGCCGTTTCGAGCACTGCTACGCGCCCGGCTGGCACGAGATGATTGCCGTAGGCGTCTGTGTCCGACAGATCCATGCCTACGACGTCAGTCACACCAGCTTGACTCATGAGCGCGGCAATCAGCCTGGATTTGAAAATGCTGACCCCCAGCAGCTGCTCGTGCGCGGCCACTAGTGCTGCCTTGACGTCGGCGGCTGGCAGCGTGCCGGTCATCGTCACGGCCAGCGTGGGGGTCTGCACGTAGGGGCGATCGAACACGATCGTGTGTGTCCCGCCCCACTCGTCCGTGGCTGTGCCGCTGCTCGCAGTGCCTAGATAGTCAGAGCCGTTTTGCAATTGCACACCTGCCGCTGCTGCTTCAAAAACGGTCTGTGCAATCAGGTCATCGTCAGCCTGGCCCGGATCCCCGTCCCACACCACTACGCGAGTCCTGTGCGGCAGGATGCCATCCGCCGGCACGTCGGATGTGTTTTCGTAGGCCCTGGCGTCGATCACGCCATCTAGGGCACTCACCGCCGCTGCAATCGCAGCAGCGGTAGCAGACCCAGTAGCAGCTAGAGAGTCTTCGCGACGCAGCCGCAGGGCTGTGAGCGATTCGGCGTCAGTGCCCGGCGTGGCGTCGTTGGGCTGATTGACGGACACGAGCCCGGCAAGGGGGCTGGCAATGTCCAGCGAACCAGCTGGCGCCACAGCGGTGGCAGCAGCGACCGTGCTCTCGAAGCGCACGTCTTCTACAGTGCCCGCTCCGGCGGCCACAATCTCCTCGGCATTCGCCCACGTGTTTGACGGCTCGCCAGTGACGGCGAGTACTAGCGCGCCCGCTGCAATGGTCGTGGCCGCATCGAATGTCAGGTCGCACGTGGTCCAGCCAACGGCAGCCGGGCGCCGGTAGACGCCCGTCAACTTGCTCAACCCGACCAGCAGGTGCTCTACTGCATTGTCGGGGTCCAACGCGCCCACTGCAGTCTCAAGGCCCTCCCACAGCTCGTCGCAGTGCTCGGCCACCACACGATTGCAGTTGCCGAGTGGCGTGTCGTCGAAGACCAGTTTCGCGCTGATTTTCTGACGCTGAAAGTCCTCGATCTCTTGCAGGATCGTCTCGAACGTCTTGCGCACGAAGCCCGTGTTAGTCAGCCCATAGTCGGTCATTTGAGTACCACGATCCTCACGCTGGGCCCGGAGTCTGTGTCCACAGCGAAATGCGCACTAGTCACACGGGTCTGTCGATCAGTGGTCACGGTCACACTGCGCACCTGCCGCACGCCAGACAGAGTGCCCAGGGCCCGCCAGATTTCGGCTCGCAACAAGGCTTCGCCTGCCGTAGCAGGCTTTTCGAACATGTCAAGGTACCGCAGCCCTGCTGCGGAGTTGTACCTGTCCGTGCCGACCGGGGTCTGCAGCCGGGTTTCAATGCGGGCCGCTATCTCCTCCGTGCCCTGCCAAAAAACCAAGTACTTTCCGTCATCTGACAGCTGTAGGTCTCCGGGTACCTGGAAGCCCTGCTGGTAGGTCACGCCGAGCACCGTACCACAGTGGAGGCCACGGTACCAGGGGGCGTTGGCGGAACGGCGGGGGGCCCGCTCGCTCCGGGTCCCGTCGTGACCCCCGAGTGCGTGTGCGTCGTGAGCCATGTCACGATGGCGCCGAGAGCTGTGTCCACCAGGGCAGCCAGGGCCACGGCTTGCGTGGCAGGGAAGGCCCCTAGATCCACGCCAGTGGGTCCCACGTGCACGATGGGGCCGGCGTCCACGCCCATCGCCGGACCTGTGTGCGTCGCCACGCTCGTCAGGGGGCGCGTATCCGGCGCACAGCCGGGCAACGCGAATGCATAGAGCCCGTGTCGCCGCAGCAGCGCGGGGGGCTGCACTGTGCCAGTTAGTCGCCAGGGACCCGGGTCACGCTCGGCGAAGACCAAAAGTACCGCGTCCCCAGGCAAAACAGGCGAGTGGAAGAAGCCCAGCCCGCCCCGTGGCCAGAGCACGGGCACGTCTTCGAGCTGCGGCATGCCGGCCACCACTGGCTGGCACACGCACTGCTGGGTTGCGGGGAGGTAGCTCAGCACGAGCGCAGGCACGCTCGTGTGCAAGCCATCCAACGACCGCTCGATCGCCCCCTTGATGATTTCTGGCCATGTGGGATCCATCAGCAGATCCCCAGGGCCTGCAACAGCGCCAGGATCCCCATGATCACCAGCAGGTCAATCAGCCCGCACAAGGTCAATGTACCAAAGCGCAATCCGGCCATCACTCCTCCTCCCACCATTTGCAGGGTGCTCGCATAGCGAGCAGCGTAGCAGCGTTTCGCAACGCGACCAAGCCACATCTGCAGCACACTAGCCATGAAACACTGCGCAGCTTGACAAATTTGTGAGGGTGAGCGGCCATCAGTTATTTCCTTCGAATTCCGTGTACCACTCCTGCCCGTGCGTGTCGCCGACTTGGCGGACACGAGTGCACAGGTACGGCTTGGGCACGCCAGTGGCCGTGCTCTGCACAAGCAGCTGTTGCCCGGGCAGCAGATTCGGCAACAGCAAACAGCGCCCTTCGAGCACTGCGATCTCCTGCAGCTCGACCTTCTGCGTGAGCTGATTCGTCCGCTGCACCTTACGGGTACTGGCGGACGTGCTGCCCAGCAGCCCGGTGAACGGGCTGATCAGTGGAGCAATGCCTGCGGGCGCGTCCGCCACTCGGATCTGCAAGGCCCCGTTTTGGATGCTCCACTTCAGCCCGACACTGCGCATGAAATAGATGAACTCGTCCACGATGGGCCCATCCACAGTGTATGCGTGCATGACGGCGGCTCCTGTGAGGAGCTTCGCAGCCCCCGCCGCAGCAGTGCTCGCGCCAAGGTCCACCTTCATCTCCTTGGCGAACGCCAGGGCAATGGTGGCGAGTGGCGTGCCCTTCTTCCACGTTTTGCTGATGCTGCCGGATGCAAGGGGCTCCCCTTTGCTGTTGCATTCTCCATCGCCACCTGTGATCGTGGTGACCCAGTCTTCGCCGTCGTGCGTCGAGACCGCATCTCGAAGAAAGCCGTCGAAGACGGTGCCTTGATTGTCCTTGTACCCGGCGGACAGGCGCACGGGAATTCCGCGCTTCCCCTCGAGGTTCTTGCGGTGATCTGGGTTCAGGTTCCAGATCTTGATCTGCGTCTGATTCGGCCACGGTCGCTCGTCACGTTCCACGACGAACGACACCCGCAGGTGGCCTGCATCGTTGCTCTGGATTGCCACGCCGGTTACCGCGGCGAGCAGCCCCTCGCCGACCTCAAGGGTGAATCTACGCAGCCACTGGTTGGCGCCGATCATGAGGTCTCGGCCTCCTGGTAGTACAGTGCGACTCGCGACCCCAGATCAAGCAACCCGGCATCCGCATCCGAGTTGTCCATCTGGGCGGCAAACAGGACACCCGACGGGCGCTCCGCATGCACGGCCCCTCGCAGGAGATTGACGCCGTTGGCCACGGTTCGCCCGGCGACAATCGACGCACCCGCCGGCGTGCTGAGCGAGAGCATCCAATGCCCGGCTCGCGAATTCCAGGACAATTTCAGGATGAAATCGCTGCCATCGAGACGCACAACCTGCTCGTATTCTCGCAGCTCGCCCGAGTAATCCGTGTAGATTTGTGTTAGCGCCATGGCCTACAACCCCGCTAGGTCAGCATCGAGCCCGAGCCCGAGGTTAGCGTGTGCCTTGACTTCGGCCTCGACCTGCTTGACGGTCTTCCTTCCGAGCTGCGACAGTGGCACAGCAGCCAGAATCGATGGCACTTCCACACCCGCTAGGCTGCTAGCGGCCGTCTTGACCGTCATGATGTGTTCGGCGGACAGTGTGAAGCGTGCGAGCCCACCCTCGCCAGCTTGCCGGCTGTATCGCACGCTGGTCAACACGTAATCGGTCAGCACTAGGCCCCGGTAATGAAAGGCGCAAAGGTGCGCCTTCTCAAGCACGTCGATCAGCGTATTGTGGATCTTGTGCACCCGATCCTCGCCGGGCAACCTGGCTGTCAGATTCCAAACCATCACAGGCGGCAACACGGCCCCCGCAATGGCGGACGCGGCCATGCCTAGCGCGCGCTGCGCCAGCAGCAGCCCAGTCGGCTTGAAGCGATTAGCCTGTGGTGTCACGGGGGACTGGATCCACATCGTGTCCCCCGTGAGCGAGTCATCCGAGATGTTCGGCAACTCGCTCTGCGCAAACTCGAACCGCACCCGGGGCGGCTCGCGCATCACGTGATCCGAGATCTTGCTACCCGTCTCGATCGCGTGCTTGGTGGCGGTCGCTGTGTGCTCGACCTCGACAGCCGTGATCACGTCAGCTGTGAGAGCCCCACCGAGCCCGGGGAACAGACCTTCCCACGTCAGCCAATCGTTACCGAGCATTTGCGGCTCCAATCAACGCTGCCTCGTGGGCGCGTAGGTCGCTGGCAAGCGTCTTGTTGACCTCGGCTGCAATCGTGCGGCCCTGCTGTGCAGGCGTCGCCCCGGCCTGCACAGAGACGTCAATCCGTCGCTGGTCGGTGAGCGTGATTTGGGTGGGGGGCTGCGCCCGAGCAGCGGGAGGCAACTGCACGATGGCTTCCACGGTCGGCATGGTCCACTGCGGCTGCTGGGGTACGCTCACGACAGGCTCTGGCATCTGCCACGCCGGGTTGGGCGCAGGCATTGGAGCGGTGGGCTTTGCGGGCGCCGGGTGCACGGGGGCAAGCCGCCAAGGTGCGTTCTGCGGCACGTTCGGCAAGCCCTCGCCACCCTTGCCGGCTTCGGCGCGCTTGCGCGCCCAATACTGCCGCTGGCGCTCTTTACCGGCGGGATCGTCTTTCTCGCCGACGGCCCCATAGTCCTTGAAGATGTTGCCCAGGTCTCCGTCGATTTCCCTGTAGAGCTTCTGGGCTTGATCGACAGCCAGTAGCACGCCTGCTACGGCCGCTGCCACGGCCGCCACAGCAGCAGCCACGGGGGCCCACGCTGCAGCGGACACACGAGCGGCTGAAACCATCGCTGTGGCGGCCGTAGCAGCCGCCCGAATGCCAGCTCCACCAATGCTCGCGATCGAAGTCACGATGCCACTGCCAGCCCAGGCCTGGGCCGTGGCAACGGCTGACGCAATCATAGCCGCCGTCGTGCGGGCCGCATTGACCACGGCCGACACGCCGATAGCCGTCAGGGCGGCTACGATGATTCCTGCCGCTGTCTTGAAGGTCGTGGTCACGGTTTCCCAATTGTCCACGACCCACTCAACCGCAGTCAGCACGCGGTCCACGAACAGGTCTAGGCCCATCGTGGTTTCGTTGAGCGCATCGGTGCTGCCCCCGAGCACCTTGGCAAAAATCCGCTCGATGCGGGGCCAGTGGATCCCGATGATTTGCACGAAATCCGTGGCAAACCGCGTTACGGCCTGAATGGCCTTGCGGAAGCTGCCATCTTCGTCGAAGCGGCCCAAGGTGCCACCGATCAAACCGGCAAGGTGCTCGAATTCCGGCGTGAGCGTGTCGGACAGATCAATCAACGTGTCCTGCGCCGTCGCCTTGAGCAGACTGAACATGCCACGCAACGTGCTCGAGGCCAGCTTGCCCGCAGCTTCGCCGCTCTCGGTCGTGCCGAGCGTGCCCAGGATGCCAGCCTTGACCGCTTTCAAGGCGACGTCGGCGGTGACCTTGCCCTCCTCCTTGAGCTTCTTCGCTTCGGCAACCGTCACACCCATTTGGGCGGCGATCGAATCCCACATGAGACCGACGTTGATTCCGGTCTCTTGGAGCTGCCGGAGCTCGTCACCCTGCAACACGCCAGCCCCTTTGATCTGGCTGATCGCGAGTTGCATCCGACCCACGGTCTCGGTGGTCATGCCGAGCCCTTGTTGCATGTCCGCAGTGAGCTTGGTGAAATCCAGCGCCTCCTGCGCCGTCATGCCGACGGCACGCATTTTCTTGTAGGCGTCCGTCGTTTGGATCACGTCGAGGCCGAGCTTGACTGCAGTGCTCCGGACCTTCTCAAATTCTGCATTCCCGCGCCGGATTTTCAGCGATTCGTCACTGAAACCCGACATGGCCCCGAGGGCCTTGCGCGTAGCGTCCGCCCACAGCACGGTCTCGGCAACCGCTTTGCTTGCCCCCGCAGCCGCACTGGCGACGAACCCCGCCACGCGAGCCCCAGCCTGCAGGATGCTCGTCGCTAGCGTCTGCCAGAACGCCGCAGTGAGTAGCGAGCCGATCATCCCGGTCTGCCCGGATTGCAGGTGCCTGTGGTACCACGCCACGGCACCCCCTGCCTGCCGGGCCCCGTGGGCTGTCTGCTGCAGGGCTGCACCCGTTTGGCGGGCGGCAACGGCGGCCTGCCGTTCTGCCCCCGTGACCTGCCGCAACACCGCCACGAATCGCTGCCAAGGCGTGACGGGGGGCTGCTGCGCAATCACAGGCGCTGCTACTGGCTGCGCCGCCAGCCGCCGGGCGATGCGAAGCCCTTGCGGCCCCTGCGCGGCCACGGGCAGTGCAGCCTGGGCGCCCTGCCGCCCCAGTAGAGCCATCGCCAGCGTGGCGCGTTCGGCGGACGACTCTACCCTGCTCAGCCTGCCAACGACCTCCTGCCACACTGACGAGCTGCTGCGCCCCGAATCAGCAGCACGCTTGGCGGACATGCCGAGTTGCGCGAAGGCGTCCGAAAGGACCTTGTCCCCCCTTGCAGCCGCTGCCAGGCTGCTCTGCAGCTGTTGCAGCCCCTGCCGGAGGTCGGCCGCAGACGCCCCAGCGGCCGTGGCTGCTCGCGTGTCCCGGAGAATGCCGGGCCATGTTGGTGCTGCAGGCACAGGCTGCGCTGGCAGCTTGGGCGCCTTGACGGCATTCGTGGCGCCCGCCAGCTGCCGAATCTTGGCTTCCGCACGCTCACTCGCGGCCGTCAGCCGAGTCAGCCCCGAAAGGTCGAAGCTGAAATCGAATTTGGCGAATAACTCACGGATTGCCATCACTGCCTGCTAGCTCGACTATACGCCCGTGCCTCGGCTGCGTCCAGTGCATCGAGCACTGCGTTGGCTTCGTACAGATCCACGATCGACCAGCGGTCGCAGATGACCGCCAGCCCGTCCGCAATGCGCCGATCGGTGGCTACTCGCCAGATGCGCCAGTCGGCGCCAGCTGGGAGATCAATACGCTCGCCTTGGCCTCTAGCAGGGCTTGGCCATCTGCGGCTAAAAAATCGCCCCATTGCCAGGTGATGCACTCAAGCAGCCAAGCGAGCGCCAGCGTCAACCGGCGCTCGAACACATGATCGATCAGGGTGCTGAGCGGCAACCAGACCTGTTCTTGCTGAACCTCGCAGATCTGCGAGAACATGTCGATCAGCTCATCGAGGCGAGAGCACCCGGCGAGAGCTGATCGGATCTTGGCAGGATCCAGCTCCCGCATGGCGGCCACCCCCACGAACCCTGGCAGGATGACCTCGGCTACGATGGCCGCGCCTTTGAGCGACGCTCGGAGCTTGAGCGGCTCCGTGAGCCGAAAAGCGCGGCCACCAATCGTAAAAGCATGAGCAGCAGCAGGCATGTGTCAGTTCCCTCCGGGCAGCACGGCCGCATGCGTCGCGACCACACAGAAATTCCAGGTGACATCTCCTACGTCCTTGCCGAAGGAGTAGTTATCCGGGATCTTTTCGATCCAGCATTTGTCACCTGCAATGACAGTGGAGCCGTTGCGATCTTTCAGCAGGAACACCCCCACGCCGGCACCGCCGGCACTGTTCCGATCGACCGCATGCAGCGCGGCCAGGAACGAGTTGTGACTGCTGCTGCGTTTCAGCGTAACGGCCACGTCATACAGCCGATTGTGCGTGGCGTAGCGAGTTACCAGCCCGTCACACGCAGCCACTGCCTCGAAAGATTTCTCCCGAGCAGTGATCGTGACGAACGTGTCGGCCTTGCCGTCGGTGATCGGAATCCCGACCACCACGAGGTCAACGGCCTCGGAATCGTAATTGGCAAATCTGTTGTTGGACATTTGCTGCTCCTGTTAGACCTGTTAGACCGACACGTCTCCGGTGATCGGCACCTTGTGGATCGCGCCACTGAGCGTTCCGGTGAAGGCCAGATTGCGGTAGACTCGAGCGGCTCTATCTGCCGCAGCCTGCGTGCTCACAGCGGGGCGAATGACGGCCCAGCCGGGCTCGAGCAGTGCTCGCCCCTCGGCTGCGGAGAGCCGCCCTGCAAGCGCGGCTTCAAGAACGGCCGTGCCTGCGTCGGAGTAGCGGATCTTTTCCACACTAACCAACGCGACCAGCAGTGCCTGCCGGATCGTGCTCTTGAGCCAGTCGATCCCTCGGGTGATATCGAGGAATCTGCCGCTAGCGGCGAAGCCGTCGTAGGTGTGGGAGAGCCCTTGATCAGCCACGTAGGTGCAAGCTCCGTTGCCGCGGTCGCCCTCGCCATCGCCACGCAGGGCGGAAAACTCGGTGGCCGTCCACGCATCCGCCACGGGCCCGGAAAGTTGCTTGTGCGCCCACGTTGAGCTGCCGGCGTCCTGCGAGAATTGTCGCCCCATGATCGCAGCAGCGAGCTGCCCCTGGATGTTTCGTGTGACCCACACGGACGTGCGATTGCGCCCCGCTGCGGAGATCGTGTGCGCAACACCGCTGTCCGCCACTGTGTTGTTTTCGTCACCCGACAGGGCAGCGAACAGTTTCTCGTTCGCCTCGCACCAAGTGGCCGCCGAAACGATTTCACTGGCCTTTTCCGTGTCGATCAGGACCCCGTAGAAGTCCGGATCGATCAACTGCGCTGCAGCAAGTTCGGCGTCCACACCAGCCTCCACATCGTGGACAGTTACTGCCACAGACAGCCCGGCTACGTCAGTCGCTGCGGAGGTCACATTGATCGCCAGCGAATCATCGCCGCCGGTCAGCGTGACTAAGCCGAAATCAGCAGCCGTCAACGTGACGGTGTAGGGGTCGGTTGCGTCGTGCGGTACCGTGACCTCGGTATCGGCAATCGCCACGGGCACGTCACCGTAGGTCAGCTCGAGCACCGTGCTGCCAGCAGTGCCGCACGTGGTGATCGTCACGGTCATTGACTCGAGCACGACATCTCGTCCTCCACCCAACGGTGTGTCAGACAGATCGATAGGGTACCTCTGCACAGCTGGCGATGCCTCAGTGGTGGTAACCACGACCGGCGCGCCGGGATCGACGGACACGTCTTCGAGCCCCAGGCCAACCGCGCTGATCGGATAAATCCTCTCCTCGCCCGGCGTGGTGCGAGTGAGCACGAGCACGGCAGCAGAGCCTGAGCCGCTCTTGCTGATCGTGACACCCGCCACGGTCCCAAGCGCGGTGATCAGTCCGTCCACGATATCCTCGGCGTCATCCGCCGCAATCGGCGTGTAGCTGACCGTCGTGGTCACGCCGGTCAACTCGAAGGACAGCCGCACAATGCGCCCAACGGTCGTCCACTTGGGCGTGTATTGTAGCACCTGCTGAGTCGGTGCTACTCGAGCGGCCACCTTGACGCTGCTGCAATGCGGGCTTTGCGAAGCGATTGCAGCAACCTTGCGGTAGGGGTCACTGGTCACTGCGAAACCGTCGGTGACCATCGCGGAAAGCCCGGAGGCATCAGCGTTGTACTCACGCACTTCGCCCACGAAATTTGTATGGTACGCCAGCACTAGCGGCGTACCAAAGTTTGCCTGTGCAATAGTCGTGTCACGAATGGTGATCGTGACAGGAATCGTGTCTTGAATGGCCATGCTACTCCTCGATTTCTGGGATCATGTCCACCACGGTCGTGGTGGGGTTTTCCAGGTCGCCGTCGAGCCCGACATGTTCGATCCACCCCAGCGGGGTGGGGTCGGCTCGGTCGAATACGCCGCGGAATCGTAGCTCAAAAAGCACTGCATATACAAGCCGATCCCCGCTGCGGAAGCTCACATCGCCAATCGACTTGGCGGCGACCAGAATCAGCTCGGCTGCTGCTAGCACCTCTCGCACAGCGAGCAGGTCCAAGCCTAGCATCAGGCTTCCGGCTCGATCCACGGCATCGCCGGACACGCCGGCGGAAATGGTTTCGATCCGCACGTCCACGTCCCACTCGCGCATGACGGACAGGCTGCGAGCCTCGTCAACGAAGACCTCGCGCGAGGGCACCACGTCCGTCACGCGCCGCACGAACAGCCGCACCAGGGGGTCTGCCACGGGCTGCCCTGCTTGGCCCCACACAACGGCGCTAGACGTGATGCCGCTGGCCAAGGCCACGGCCTCGACAATGGCGGCCCTAGCACCCATCGTGGTGGTCATTTGACCTCGACCTCCGAGTCGATCGAATTGCGCAGCGCACCCGTCTCGACCAGTGGTGTGTACGGCGGGAAGAAACCCCTCCGCTCCTTGCTGGCGATTGTCCGAGGATTAGTGATCGCTGGCGTTGCGCGGCCCTCGGTAATGAAATTCTTGATTCCCGCAGCTGCCTTCACGCCGGCAAGCTCCAAGGCCTGCCGCAGCCCGGCGAACCCGCCAGCGAAGCCCTGCGCCATGAGGCCTGCAGCGAGCCGCGAAAACGCCTGCTCTTCCTCGTCAAACCAACGCCGAACGAAACTACGCTGCGGCACGTTACCGAGCCCAAACTCGTGCGCAGCCGCAATCTGCCCCACCGTTGTGCCCTGCTCGTTATGCTGCTCGCCGGGACGCATGACCCCGACCTTAAGCACCATGCTTTTGGGGAGACGCAACTTCCGCTGGCGTGTTTGCACCTTGGACACTAGCCCAACCTCCCCAGCGCATAGGCGTGCGCAATCTGGCGTTCATGCAGCTGCCTGCTGTAGGTGCTCTCTCCGTCCTTGTCTATCAACTGCGCTGCTCGCCCCATGGGCCCTGCGGCAAGCCGCGAAGCCAGCTCTAGCTCCACAACCTCGTCTCGCTCGGTCTCCCAATGATCTCCCACCACCAGCTCGGCCTTCGCCAATAGGGCCGAGATCAGGCCGGCGTGCTGCTCATGCGCCGGCCTGAACTCGGGATAGGATGCGAGGAACGAGGAAACACTGACCGTCACACGCCCCTGAACCCCGGGGTCTGGCATTGCTGCCGCCTACCGGGGCGTGGGGCGCGTTGGGCGCGTGGGCGCGGATTAGATCCCGTCCATGTACACCATGGCGTCCGGTGTTTCCACCATGACACCACCCGTACCGAACCACATGGGGATCACGGTCTCGAGGGGCACCTGCACCGGCTGCTCCTCGGTCAGCTCTTGCGGGATAACCATCTTGGCTACATCTTCCCCCGTGGCCATGACGACCATGCGGGGCCCGGTACCAGCGGCGTCCGCCAGGGCCAGGCGATTCCAGGCCTCGAAACGCACCCCGGGGAACAACTTCTGCAACCGCTCGAGCACGCTGATCTGTCCGAATGCCTCGTGCACTCGGATCAGTGCCTGATAGTGCTGTAGCGGCAGAATGACGAGGTTCGCCGTCATGTTCTCGAGGGTCTGCGTGTTGACCGCGATCACGCACCTAGAGACATCCTGCACGATTTCGTCGAACGTGGCATTCAGGACACCGGTCGTGGGATTGACCCACGTGGTACCACCACCCGCCTTGGTGCCGGCCGTCAGGGGGCTGATGGTAGAGACATTGAGCAGCCCCGGCATGCCGAGGTCAGCCAAATGCTCGCCCGCTGCAATCGCATCCAGGAAGGTCTCGACCGTGGTCTGAATCGCCGTCGCGTAGCTCGCCGTGAGGTTCTCTCCGGTCTGCTCTGCTCGGGCAAGATCGAAGATCGAATAGGCGTAGGTGTAGCCGAAACGATGCAGCGAGAAGCGACTTTCCACACGAGTCAGCGTGGGCCGCGGCAGGTTCTTGATCGGCCCGTGCGTGGCGATCTTCGCCGGGTCCTCGCCGTAGGCACGGACTTCCGCGTGAACGATTGTATCGGCGTAAGCAGGTGCCTCGCTCGACACGGGAAGCAGCCGCCTAAACTTCGCCGGACGGTACCTCTGTTGTCGCGCCCGCTGAACGTACTCGAGTTGTCTAGTGAGAATGAGCGACATGAGAACTCCTTACGCCGCATGCGCAACGCGAGCGGTGGCAGAGAGATTCGCGACATCCGTTGCCGCTGCCGTGACCTCGATCGTCAACAAATCGCCTTGCGCGAAGCTGACTGCACCGAAGTCGTCAGTGTCGAGGAACGTAGCCGTCCCATCAGGATCGTCATGTGCCACGGAAATGGTGGCGTCGGTAACGGGGGTGCCGTTCTTGTTGACGATCACCGTCGTGGTTCCTGCAGATCCGCAGGTGCCCACTCGAATTCCGAAGGACTCGAGGGTGCCGGCCTTGTCGCACAGCAGTGTGGCGATCACTGCAGCACTCGGCGAAGCAACTTGCGCCGTCACGACGGTATCAGCGGACGTGTCGGTGTCAGTGTCTGCGAAGCTTGGATTTGCCGGCAAATTCAGCCGAATCTTGCAGACCCCGGCACCGCTGCTGGGGTAGACCACTCGGGCCGCGGGAAGCAACGTGCACGTGTCGCCATCTGCATCGTCGCGAATGGCTCCGAGCTGCAGCTTGCCGGCGCCGTTGGCCGTGTGCCTGCAGTAGATCGACTCGGTGACGGCCATCGCCTCCTCACAGACGACCCACATTTCTCCGACATCCACAACCTCTACGGTCGTGTCAGCGGAGTAGTCGTTGGTCGTGTCGTCGTCGGACGGCGCAGGCGTTAGCGGATCGTAGACCAGCACGCCTACCGCACCGAGCACCTCGGCCGCCGACGTCGGCAGCTTGACATGATTCGCAGCTGCCTGCGTCACGACCACGCCAGCAGGCGCCGCATCGTCGAGAGTGTGATTGAATCCCACGCAAATCGAAGCCTTCGTGCCTCGTCGCGGGGTCATGCCTTCGCTGAAAGTTTGCATGCTGTATCCTTACTTCTGCAAGCTGGACCACAGCTTGCGGGACTCATCGGCAATGAAATTGGCCGCGTTAGCGGCCGGAGGGGGCTGTGGATTGGCCACGTCCTTGTTATGATCGTGCAGCGCTGGCGCAGGGGCTGCTGCAGACTGCCCGGCGAAGTAGGCTTCCAGCCAAACCTCACTGGCGTCCGCCACAAGCTGGGCCTGTGGGTCCCGCGCGAGGATCGCTGCACGCAGCACATCCTGCCGGGTCTTGCCGGCGAAATCAAAATCCTTTGGCAGCGCGGTCGCGAGCCGGGCTCGGAAAGCCAGCTCTGCAGCCACGCCATCAGCCACGAGCTTGGGAAGCTCGGCAACCCGTGCCTGCAGCTTACCGATGGTGTCTTGCGCGGCAGCCAGACTGGCCTGCAGCCGTTGTGAGTCGGTGATCAGGGCCGTGGCCTGATCAATAGTGAGGGTCACCTGGGGCGTCTGTGCGGGGGGCGCCAGGGGCGCGGGGGGCGGCACGGGGGCCGTGTTGTCGTCGAGGATCATAGTCACTCCGTCCAATAGGATCTTTGCGTCGCGACCCGCCCGAGCCTGTCCCGGGGGGAGCAGTGCCACGTGATTTGGTACAATGTTCCGGAAAATCACGTCATACTCGTCACCTGCAGGCGTCTTGCCCGGGGTCCAATCCTGATCCGCATCGTAGGCGCAGGACAGCTCGGCGAGCTGTCCCGAGACAACATCGGACACGGCTCCCGCCACCGTAACCTGCAGCTGCGCAGGCACGAAATAGTCGGCGCCAATGACCTCTGCCGCATCCTGCCGGGCCACGTGCCCCACAGCCAGCTGCTGCCACGTGTCCGCCGTCACACCCGCAGGCGGGTGTCCGACAGTGACAGGAGTCCCCGTGTAATCCGCACGGAACACTTCGTCAGGCGGACGAAATGCACGCACAGTGGTCCCGTCCTGCCTCCGATAGACCTGCACCCCCGACCTGCCGATCCGGGCAGGCACGAAAATTGAGCCAGCCGGCCCCGGCCTAACCTTGCTCAGACGCGCAGTGTCTAGGATCACGACACCATGGCTAGCATGGGCCGGACAGCACGTCAAGGGTTCAGTACTGAAATACCGTGCAGTGACGAAATCTCCCGTATTAACGCCAGGATGTGATCCGGCCTGTGAAGCCTGAACCTGCGAACCCCCTGAACAGACGGGGCGCTGTGCAGCGCTGCGTCCAGCGCACGCTGTAGGTGCTTTGCACACCTGCTGCTGCCGAAAACCTGGGTGCTCTCGTCCACGATCGTCCCGTCGGAGAGCACCCACCGGATCACGCGATGGCCCCCTCGGGGATTGGCTCCGGTGGGGGCTGCGGCGTTACCGGCGGCCCCGACAGAACGGTCACGCCATGCTGCCATGCCACAGCTCTCGTGATGCTGCTCACATGCCACACCACCTGCAGATCTGCCGGCACGCTGTGCGGGTGCTCCGTCAAGTACACCCGCCGCATGCCCTTCGCAGCCCAGTAGAAGGCATCCCGCAGGGCCTCGGCTGCCGGCGAGCCGCCCTCGACTTCGCCGCCCAGCCGCACGATCGTCCCGTCAGACAGAAACCACTGCGCCATTAGAACCTCCCTGCCAAAATGCCTAGGCAGAAGTGAAAATACTCTGGGTCTTCCGTGGCGAACTGATAATCCCCATGTGCAATCCTCTCGAGACCCATTGACGTGATCTCTGTAGCGGAGATGTACGATTTACCGCAGTATGGATCGAAGAAGTTGTCCGGACGGGCACGCTCACCAGGATCGAACCCTCTATCGGGTTGCAGCTCCGCTAGCTCTACTTCGGGTTCGCCGCGTGTCCGCGCAGCAAGAAACGCCCGAGCTGCCACGCCCGCATCTGTCTGTGCTTCGATAGCGTGGCCCATTTCGTGAGCAAATGTTTCGGCTGTGCGCTTGCCATCAAGCACCATCTCATTTAACTGAGGGCTGTAGTACGCCCGGACGTTGACCCACCGCACCCGCAGACCAGGCACTACGCCGTCTCTGGCGAAAGCTTCAAAAAATCGAATGCTTTTAGCTATTTGCGCCTGGTTTGCCGGCGTGGTGGGATCGACGTTGACACCTGCCACTTTTCCACGTGTAATGCTAGCCACATGTTCGGTCGTGGCAGCCATGAAGTGGATGCGTGCACGGTCGTCCGCCAATACACGCTTTCTGGCAGGATCTGCCGTCCGCATTTCCTGCGCGATCCGCGCATCGAGATCGCGCAACGTGGCGACGCCTTTAATTGGCTCGAACTGCCGATTGCTAGGACGAACCTGCTGCCAGGCAAGGGTGCCACCAAGCAGCCTGGCCACTTCGTTTACCTTTTCGATCGGGCGGTCGAGCCCCCGCTCGAGCGCCGCTCGGCCCCATGCTAAAGGAGTCGATGCGCTGGTATACTGCCCCCAATACGCCAGCTCCCAGTACGCCTGCGTGTGCTCTGGCTTGGGCTTCGGCGCGGGCTTGGGCTTCGACGCGGGCTTGGGCTTCGACGCGGGCTTGGGCTTCGACGCGGGCTTGGGCTTCGACGCGGGCTTGGGCTTCGGTTCAGGCAGCACTGGGTCCCCATGGCACCTGCACTGGTAATCACGACCGGGATTGTTCCGATCCCCCCGCTCGTTCGTCACGGGCGGCTTCGAATAGTCGAATTTTCGCCCATGCAGCTTGGCATGCATCGCCCGGACATTGCCGTCGCGCGACGTCCGCCACTCATACTCGGTGATCCCTAGGGCCTCGTGCTTGGCCTGCGTGACATCTGCTGCGAGCTTCAGCGTCTGGTCACGGGCCCACAGACGTGCTTGTCGCTCCGACACGCCTAGCCGCTCCTGCAGCAGCTTGCGCAGCTGCTCCGGATGCAGATTGCCCCGCTCCGCAAAGATCCGCTCGACCTCGGCTAGGTGCTCGGCCGCTATCGTGCGGATCAGCCGCACATTGCGGCGCCGAAACTCTCGCACGGCCGCTTCCCCGCCCGGCGGATTCGGCTGGATCCCAGGCAGCCTGTTCGTGTTACTCCGAACATGCGCCAACGTGCCGGCCACAGTCTGATCAATCAGCTGCCGAACCTCGATCGGCACCACGATTTTCCGCTCTCGCACGGCGTCTTGGATGCGCCGGCGCCTGCGCCAGGCTGCGTGCTCGGCACGCAACACGGCCCAGTAGGCCGCGACTAGCGGCTGCCAGAGCCAGCTGGTCGGGGGCAGATAGCGGATGACGATCGCGGCCGCCAACGGCTACTCCTGTGGCTGCTCGGCATTGTCGGGCGTGTCTTCTTCTTCGGCTTCGGGCTCGTCAGTGGCTTCGATTTCTCGGGGGGCATTCGGGTCAATCTCCACACCTAGCGATCTGTCCCGCGCGCGGGATTTTGCGATCTCGTCAGGGCGCATGACACCCATGCGGTACCAGATCTCATCCCCCTCCGCCTGTGCCTTGCGCAACTGCGCCGCCTCAATCGCCGTCGGCTGCCACAGGGGCGGCCACGACAGATCGACTGGCTTGCCGCCGATCCACTCGAGCAGCCGAGCCAATTTGGGAGTGACCTCGTTCTCCCGGTATGCCCCGCAGCGATCGTACCACTGCCGCATGTCACTCTCTCCCGTCGCCGACAGCCCAGCAGGCTCCTGGCCAAACAGCAGCGTAGCAGGCATCTGAGCGGCCCCAGCCATGCGCAGGGACACCTGCTGCATGAGCTGTGGCAGCGCCTGCAGCGTGACCTCCGTGCGACTGAACTCCTCCTCTAGATCGAGGAACAGCGTCTTGGCGACGCTCCTCCCCATCGAGATGGCGGCCAGGCGATTTTGGAAGGCCTGCAGATTGCTGGCGGACAGCTGCGCTGGCAGCCCGCGCATCTTGAGCACGCCGACACTCAGCTCGCTCAGCAGCGTCCCCACGCTATCCCAAGACAGCCCGTAGTCCTGCAGGACCTGGTAGACCGGCTGCAGCACGCTCAGCCACGGCAGGATTGATTTCGGGTCTGGCCTACCTCGTGGCAGGCCCGTGCACAGGATGCATCGGGACATGTGCACCGTCAGCCCTCGTCGTGCATGCGTCCCCACCACACGCACGACCGAAGGCAGCCCATAGCGGGGGCTGTTTGCGTCCGTCTCTCGCTCGACTACCGTGAGATCGGGCCAGGCTGCAGTATCCAGCCACAGCAGGTCAGTCCGAGGCCCTAGCGGCTCCTCGGGAGCCCCGTAGCGGAAGCCGCCAATCAGCAGAGCCCCCCCGTAGGCCCGCCCCTGCACGAGTGCCTGATGCAGCACCCCTTGGGGGTGCAACTCGTGGCGATTTAGGGCCTCGAAACGAGTCCACAGCGCGGAATCCACTTCGGGACGCAGGCGCAGGGACTGCTCAGCAATCAGCGAGCAGATCCGTTGCGCCAGCCAGTTTCCCGCCAGCAAACCTGTGATCGTGTCCGCTGGCAGATCGGTCGTGGTTACCCACGTAGTGGACAGGCGCCGATCGTGCAGGGCGTCACCGAGACCTGTGATGATGTTGGACCAGCCGTCGGCAACAGGGGCAACGGGGGCAGCTGCGCTTTTCTTAGTTCTAGCCACGGCCGGAGCCTAGCACGGCTGCCGACCCGTTGCCAAGTCCCACTACAGCAACATTGACCTGACAGCCGAGGGCAACGAGGCGGCCGGCACTTCGAAACCCGCTGCATGCTCGTGACCCCCACCGCCGAAGCGCCGAGCGATCTCGGACACGTCTACCCCAAAACTCGGCACGGAACGCAGTGAAAAGCGCAGCTTACCCGAGTCGATCCGAACAGCCACGCCGAACGCGCCCGCGCTAGCCAATCTGCCAGCCACTTCGCTTTGCAAGATGGGGGCCCAAGCGCAAAGCACTCTATACCCAGCCAATTGAATCAGGAAAGCGGACCGCACCATTGCTTCGATGTGCCGCTGCTGATCACGCAGAATTGCGTGACCCTCGCCAACTAGCAGCTCGATGCTGCACTTGGACAACTCGTCCAGAGAGCACAGGGATAACGGCATGCTCATGATCGCAGCATTCACGGCCTTGCTTTGCGGCAGTTGGAACTTCCACAGATCCCTGTCCGCAATGTACTTGATGAATGCGTAGACTGGATCGCCCGGATTATGTCCAACTCCAAAAACACGTTTCGTGGCCGCTCGATCCAGGCTTCCAAGGCAGCTATCGCCGTCTTGTGATGGTCAATCACCACAATCGAATCCGCCTCGAACGGGAACGCGGTCCCGTAGTCCACTGGCAGCGAAGCTACATCGTGTCCAACCAGTGCGCGCCTGGCGATCCAGCCCGCAGCGAACCCGTCCCAATCGTTGTGATGCAAAATCAGTGCGTTCATGCCTCTCCTATGCTCCCCCACTGTGCCAGGCCGTTGGGGGCGGCCATGTAATCCAGCGCCTGCGTAGTGGTGTCCACGCGATCGTTGTGCTTCTGCTTGGGAAATCGCACCAATTCGGCGCGGAATTCCCCAGCCCAGGGCTCGTCTGGCAGATACACCTGGCCTGCCTCGACACGGGCTGAGTGCCGGCGCGCCCGCAGCTCCTTCGGCTCGTGCGGGCTGATCGGGCTGATCACCATGCCCGGGTGCTCCTCTCGCATCTCGGCAATCAGGGGGGCGCCATTCGCCTTGCACTCGATCAGCACGCACTCCGCTTCTCGCCACCCGATCCCGGCCACTGTGCGCCGTTGCGCGGCCAGGAACTGCCGCTTGGCCTCGGGATAGTTCCACGTACCTGAGACCTCATCAAGAAGGAAGTACCGACCCTCACACCAGGCCCACAGCGCTCCATGGACGCGAGAGGCAGCCTGCGGGTCCCTCGTCTCGCCCACGTTGAAATCCCAGCTCTGCACGACTTGCAGCCGCCAGCGTGTCGGCAATTCAGTCCACGTGCGGAACCAGGCATCTTCGAAGAAGGCACCCGACGCGGGCACCGGATTTTGCTGCAGCTGCGCCGAGATGTTTTGCGGCGTCTCAAGCGCCCTTTCAAGCTCGCGCACGGCCGACTCGGGGAACCGCTCGGGGAACAGCAGCTCGCCGGTCTTGGTGCGTGGATCCAGCTTTCCCAGCGAAAGCCCCCGGTCCCACGGGCAATCGGGCACGTAACGCATTGGCAGACACAGGTGCTCGGCGCCGGTAGCCAGCTCCTCCGCAGCCAGATCGTTGTCCGCCAGCCGCTGCATGATCAGCACGACGGCATGCCGCTTGGGGTTGGCCCGCCGAGTCGCCGCCACGGTTTTCCACGTATCGTTGACGGCCTCGATTTTCGCAATGCTGCTCGCATCAGCCGCTTTCAAAGGATCGTCGCAAATCAGCGTGTCCCCGTGCCAGCCGGTGATCCCTCCACCAATCTGCAGCGACACCCGCAATCCGCCTGCCGTGGTGTGCAACTCCGACACGGCAGGCACTGACTCAGTAAACTCCACCCCCGGCCATGCCGCTCGATATAGCGGGGATTGCACAATCCGCATGCACCGCTTCGCATCACGAGCCACGAGGCGAGGCGAGTAGCCCGTGCAGAGCCACTTGTGCTCTGGCTGCCAGGTCCACTGCCACGCCGGCCAGAACACGGAGGTCAGCAAGCTCTTTCCCGTGCCCGGGGGCACGTTGATCACGAGCCTGTTGATTCGCCGCAGGGACACGGCCTGCAACGCACAGCAGATCGCCTGGAGATGCCAATTGCCCACGAATTCGGCTGGCTCGACAGTATGCCAGAAGCGCTTGACGAAGTCATACAGGCCACGCCTACGAACCAACTCAGCAACAGCTGCGCCTATCCTCGGGTCCAAAACATCTCCATTCGGCGGGCTCGTGTGTTCACAGAGGCACCCATCTCCTGGTCGCTCCCGGCCACCAGTGCGCCCAGCAGTATTCGCTGGCATCCGTCGTGCTGCGACGCAAGCGCCCGCCACAAACAGGACACGCTGACATCTGCACCCCTGGCAGCACCGACTGCACGAGCACGCAATCCCGGCAGGTGTATGTCCAGCGAAACTCGGGCCTGCGGGATGGGATGTACAGATCGCAGGGATGCTCCTGCCGCCAAGCTCGTCGCTTGCGACTGCCGATCACCCACCCAATCCGAAGCAGCATGATCGTGTGAGTGGCCGAGCTCAGCGCGTGATCAATGATCTCGGTCAGTAGGGGCTCTGAGTAGGGCGGATTGGTGATTATGCAATCCCAGCGACCTTCCAACTGCCGGAAGTCCTTGTCGGACGCAAAGACGAGTGTGCGCGTCGCAGCAGCAGCAATATTGTCCGAATCTAACTGCACGTTAGGATCCGTGGCAGCTAGTATGCGTGGCTGCAGCGCAGCCAGCTCCCGAACAATGGCGCCGGCGCCGGCGCAGGGCTCGAGCATGCTCCACGCCAGCGGCAACCACCAAGACTGCGTGCCGAGGTAGCTCAGCAGCTCTTGTGTGCACCATGCAGGTGTCGGATAATCGTCATTTTGGACGCGCACGGTCACCTCCCCCGAGCAGCGTCTCCAACTCGCCTCGCAGCTGCTCTAGCTCCTCTATCCTGGCAGTCAGATGCCGCCAATAGCGCACTGCCGACTGGTATCGCGTGCGCCCTTTGCCGGGCCGCACATCGTGTTTTGGATCGGCACACGTCATGACGTGGCCGTAGCTCTCGAAGACAATCATGACATCTCCCAGCCTGTCCATGTAACTCGAACACCCTGCCAGAGTGCTGCTTTGCGGACACGGTTTAGACGCACCGTGGCGACGTCTAACTCCGCCGGCCGGTGCCGCCCTACCGACACGAGCACAGGCCGTTGAAGCTCCACATAGACCCGATCTCTGTCTACGAGATCCAGGTCCACATCCCCGTATCTGGGCGCCTCCAAGTGGATCGTCGCCGCCCGGTGACCTGCCTGCCAGGCGGCAGCAAGCTCCTCTGCTCTCCGCCTGCTCGCATTGCGCGCCCGCCTGATTCGTCGCAAACCTGTCATGTTTCGGCTCCTCCTGCAACTGATCGGTGGTAAGGAGTCATGACATGCTGCCGGTACCAGCGCCAGTAGCGAATCGACTGCCGGCAATCCTCGAGGCCTCTCGCTGGGGGTGGCTTCTGCGGACCCCAGTCGCCATGCAGAAGCTGCACGGACCGCCGTAACGTGGACAGATCGAACGCGCCGAAATGCAGCAACTCGAGAAATGGATCGGCGTGCACACGCAGCCACTGCGCGTCAAAACGGCCGACGTTGAATCCAGCCAACAATGGCACGCTACTGCCGAAGTGCTGCTTGCCCCAGGCCGTCAGTACCTCAGGCAAGTTCGGCAGCTCCGTACCCGACGCAGCCCCCTTGGTGTACAGATCGAGCCACAGGCCCGACGTCTGGTGCATCTGCGCCACGAAGGAATCGGCTCTTTTTACGATCGTTTCCAAGTAGGCGGGAGTGTAACGGAACAGCGTGTGAAACGTGGCCAGCTCGGTCAGCTGATCGTCGGTTAGGATCAGCCCCAACTCGAGGGGCCAATCAACATGGGGTTTGATCCCGCTGGTGGCCAGCGAGATCCACAAGAGGGATGGTTTGCTCATGCCGGCAAGCCTGTCACATGCCCCTTGCTGCCTGCAAGGTGTGCAGGTGTTCAGGACCACGGTAGAAAAGACGCTCGACCTTGCGCTTGTTATGCGCGGTGCTCGTGCGATTCAGCGTATCCCGCTCCCACACGAGCTGCCACCCTGCAGGCGCAAATCGCTCCGACACGAACACTGGCACTGTGCTCGATCGGATCATTGCCCACAGCCAAAAACGAGCATGATCAAATTTCTGCCCGTAACCAGTCGTGCCAAAATACGGAGGATCACAGTAGACGCATGACACTGATACAGAATCGAAATCCGAATAATCCCCAGCGGCGAACAACACGCGGTCCGCGGGAAGGGACGGTGCCTGGCGGAGAACGTTCGTGCGCCGCATGACAAGGGAAGGCGACCGGTTACAGTACTCTCCAGCGCGCGGTCCGCGCTTGATCACACCAGCGCAACTTTTGCCATCGAAGCCCCCGAACCATTTACTTCTGAATCCATTCACCGCGGCCCACGCCGTCATCTTCGGATCGTGGCGCGGATTCGCCTTGGCGAAATCGTAGTCTTCGCGCGTCATCAAGGGCGGTTCCCAGCCCTGCTGTATCGCCTTCCAAAACGCGATCATTTCGCATCGCGCATCGGTAGCGAAAACAGGACCTGGCCACGCCGACGTGAAATTCGCCCCGCCGCAAAAGGGTTCATGCAAAACCCCCGACATGCCAACACGCTCTGCAATGATCGACACGATGAACGGTGCGATTCGCCGCTTGGAACCCATGTAATGCACTGCTGCCTCACCGCTGCTTACTGCTGCCAATGCTCGAGATCAGCCACGGCCTCAAGCAGGTGATCAGGTGTGTCGGGACGAAAACGCAGCTCGCTATTCGCTTCTTTCATCGCCTCAATCATGCGCGCAACCATCTGCGGGATGCGCGCCAACTGATGCGGCGTCAAGGTCTGCTCCTGCGTGGTCTGCGCCCGGTAGACGATCTTCCCCGCCTCGATCGCGAAGGCCAGAGTCATCCGCTCGAGCCCCACGCGCAGGCGCCCTACGGCGTCCTTAGGCAGCTCGGCAGTGCAGTCATAAGCCGCAGCCCGGGGAGACCAATCCCGGGCTACTGCGAGCTGCAGGTCACTCGGGATGGCCCGGCGGACACCAGGCTTGCCGAGCCACGAGACGAACAGCGAGTATTCGGTGTCCGTCTCGTCGAGCCTTTGCGCCCAAGGGTCCCGCATGCCGCAGTGCCCCTCACACAGCCCGGTCAATCATCGCCAAAAGCTCGGGCTCGATGAAATCCTCGCACACTGCATAGCGCTGCTCCTGCAGCCCCATCGCCTCTCGCCAAGCACCGACAGTCGGCGCTGTGCCCTCGTCCCACAGCAGCCGGTGCAGCGGCACGGCCACGTCAATCTGCGTCGTGTAGGGCCTGATTTTGAGCTTGCCTCCGGGCTGCCCTCCCTCGGCGCACAGCAGCCCCTCCGGCAACGTGGACAGGAACACCCCGATGTGCACCATGGGCGACGCCACTCGCCACACCAGCAGGTCGCCAGGGAGCAGCACGGACGGGTGCGGGCGCCGCATTTCGATCTGCCTCTGCCACAGTCGGATCGCATTGGGGCTCGGCGGCCAGTCCTGAGGGGGCGTGATCCACTGCTCTGCGCAGCCACAGATCGCAAGGCCTGCATGTACAGTGATGTTACAGGTGGAAATGCGAGGCACTTCTAGCCCACCCGTGAAAGTGCGCCACGTGTCGGAATAGCGCCCTGCCGCAGGTTGCCCGTGGCTGCACACGTGGTGCATCAGCTCGCAGAATTCACGACGGGGGATGTAGCTCACATTACCTCCAACCAACGCTCGCAATCCCTGCAGCGCTGACGGCCGTCTCCAGTGCAAGTCTTCGGGCTCGGGCGTGTTCTTGTAAAAAACGGGCATTTGGCTTCATTTGTTGCCGTAGGTCATCAGGTGCCCTGACAACACGTCCGCCAGCTCTTCTGGGGGCGTGTCCGCCAGCAGCTGCAGACCATCTCGCATGGGCTGGTACATGCCACCTATATTGGTCATAGCCAAAATATCGCGAATCATCGCGATCACGGTCTCAGCAGGAACAGGGGAAGCAGCTTTGGTCATTCTACACTCGCTCGAATCGCCTCGGGCTCATTGCCCTCGGACAGGTGCGACTCTACCACGGCCTGCCTGGCCCTGCCAGTGGCTCGCTCCAACCGGGCTTCCTGCTCGGCCCTCGCCGCGTGTTCTGCCCTGTGCACCTCGAGCTGCAGCTGCAGCTGCTGCACCTGCGTGACGAGGGGGCGCAGCTCGTCTCTGATGACCTCTCGCTGCTGGGTCTCCGTGCGCCCTAGGAGGGCCTGCAGCCCGGTCCCGCCCCCCAGTGCCACCACCAGGGGCACCAGCCACGCCCAGGGCGTGTTGGGAGGCGGGGGGACGCTACGTGGATGTCCCGGAGAATGCCGGGCCATGCTGGTGTCGCTCATGCACCGTCGCCCTCGTCTCTACCCCAAACCGCAGGTAGCAGCGCGGACACCCGCAGGGCAGCTCGAAGCTGGCCAATGATCAGCCGCTGATTCGCTTCCAGCCGATCCAGCCGCTGATCGATGCTGGCTTCGAGCTGCCCGATCCGCTCGTACAGATCGGTCAACGTGGCCTCTCGTATACAGGGACGCGCAGCGGACATGCTACCTCCGATTGCGACGCTCGCGGATGGTTTGCACGATCAACTTGATCAAGCTGATCGCCTGCCCGATGATCGGGATGAACGGTACTAGGTTACGCTTGGCCATCATGCGTTCCTTTCGATTGCCGCCCTCACTGCGGCGTCTTTCGCTTCGATCAACTTGCGGAGTGCGACGTCGCGCTCCTCGCAAGACGCCACGGCCTCACACAGCGAGGTTGCCGCCTGGTGAAAGATGCGGCTGATCGCCTGCAAGTGCATCGGCAAGTGCTTGTACTCAAACCAGCGCATCATAGGGTGCTCAGCCATCACGCCCTCCGCTCGCTCGAATGCTGATCTCGGCCGCACCCAGCGCGACAGGCCACGTCGTGAGCAGCGCGTACACGGTCACGCCTAGCGCGACGGGCCACGTCAAGCCTGCGGCGAACGACTCGGTGAATGCCGCGGCCACGGTCACGACCAGCGCCGGCAACCACTTCCAGGCGCTGGGGATGCGCTCCCAGACCTGCGGCTGAACGACGCGCCACGCTGCGATCAACAGCGTGACGACGAACCCCACGACGGGGTACCATGCCCGCGACTCGATCGCGGAAACCAGTGCTGTGATTGTGTCGGTCATGTGCTCCTTCCCACCACAACTGTGGTGACGGTTGTTGTTGGTTTGGCGGGGGTGACCTCGCGGGCTCGGAGGATAGCGCGCTCCGGCTCGGGGAGGCGGTCGGCGAGTTCGCGGGGCAGGGCGACGAGTGCTGAGCTCGACTCGGGCTCGAGGGTGACGTCGGCCTGCTCGACCCAGCCGCAGGCCCATACTCCTGGGGGTCCGGGCTCGCCCGCGAACTCCGGTACTCGTCCGCCGTTGTGTGTGCAGCGTATGGGCGGAGCGGAGGCGCGGACTGCTGTCATGACGGCGGCGAGCTCGATCGTACTGAGTCGGCTGGTCACGTTAGGTACCTCGCCCGAAGAGTTGACGCGCATAAGAGCAGATCTGCGATGGGGCGATTGCTATTAGTCGCCAGCATGGCTGCGTAACGAGTTTCGATCACTGTGCCGCTGATGTCTGGCAGCCCACCCAGGGTCATATTCGCGGGCAACGTCGGCGGGACGGCGCCTCCCAGCTCTGCTCCGCTCCGCAGCTCTCCGTCGCAGTAGACTCTGAGCCTCGGCGGGGCATCGGCGCCGGCGTACCGGAACAGGTACGCATGGGGCAGTCCGTCCAACACGGTGGCCACGACGTAGTTCGACGTCCCGGCAACCCGCACATTGAAGATCAACCGGTCGCTGATGGTTGAGTGTCGGTAGGCTGCTAGCCGGCTCGTTGCGTCAGAGTTCGAAAAATTGAAGACGTTGCTTGCAACAGTCTCCTCGAAGCTGCCGATGAAGAGGAAGGCGAAGGCGCTTGCGCCGTTGATGTACGGCAGCAAGCTGTTCGATGTGAACCGCTCAAGTGAGCCTGGTGCGGTCTGGACCGTGTAGTCGCTGAAGCCTGAGCCTGGGGCTAGAAGGTTCGGAAGGTTCGTCGCCGCCGTGTGGAGCAGGCCCAGACCCTGCCCTCCCCAGGAGTTGATTTCTCCCGCCGCATGCACGACCCCCGAGTGCCCGAACCACCCATCTAGCCACGGCCACACAGCGATTGGTGTTGTATGGGCTACCCCCTCCTGCGTATTTCGGAGGGGTGTCGCACTCAGCAGAGCGTCGCTGCCCCAGCCCGCTATCGGCGGTGTGCCATCGGACAAGAGTCGAATCCCCGCCGCCGCCTGCGCAGCCGTCACGGTCTGCGTAGTGTACCCGTCGAGGGCGAAGCGCACGCTGTCGGCGTTCGCAACGGTCGCCGCGACGCTCACGTAGTCCGGCCACACGCATGCCGCAGCCGCCGTCAGCGACAGCACCTTCGGCGCTGGCACACGCTGCCAGCGACCGAGCCCGAGGCCTAGACCTAGCCGCATAGCAGCTTCCTCCGCTCCAACTTGCGGCGCAAGCTGTCAATCCGGCGCTTGCGCAACTGCTCCAATGATTCCCCCGCCGGCAGCAAAATCCGCTCCGTCCCGGAGAATGCCGGGCCATGTTGGCGCAGTTTGGCTCGGAAAACGTCCGCCAGTGCCGATCTGCCGAGCATTACCACCCCACGAGGAAATCCGCGCCGGCTGCGGATCGAAACGCGGTGAACTGCAGTTCCAGTCGCCCCCCTAGGGCTGTCTGCACGGTCGCCGGGATCGTTACCTCGGTGCCGTCCACCCGGGTCAGCACCACGGTGCCACTGATCGCCCCGACCACGAGCAACTGCGCCGGTCCCCCGCCCGCCGTTGCCGCGTCGTAGTTGGCCACCGCGGTTTCGACCGCGGCATACCGGGCTGGTACGTAGATTCGCTCGACTGGTGCTGCCATTCGGCCGTGCTAGCACGGCCCGGCCAAAAAATCAAGCCCCCGGAAACCGAAGCGCCCGAGGGCTTGAAATCTGCTCGTCCCGGAGAGTGCCGGGCCACGTAAAAAAGATGCTAGCACGCCTACGATTCGGTGCCAAGGGCGGCGCATCATTCGCTCCTGTCAACCGGCGAGAAGCCGGACCCGTGATACCGCCACAGCAGCAGCGCGTAGTTCACCAAATCTAGCAGGAATTCCGTGTTTTCCGTGGCATCAAACTTTTCGAGGCACCCCCGGGCGCGCTGCACCAACTCGGCCTGATCACGGTTCGTCGGGAGTTCCGTCAGCCCCCTCAGGTACCGAATTCCGCCCATTTCCAGGCGATTTCGCAGCAACTCGCATGCGGAGTCTCCTCCCATGCGCTGCCAGTGCTCAGCGCCGGTGGGGCAGCGCGGCCGCTCGAACCCAGCGCGCATCCGCACGTGCAGCCACAGCCACTCGGTCACGGTCCGCTCGGTCACCACTGCCTCCACAGCCACCAGTCCTCGCCGACCACGATCATTCGCCGGGCCTCGAGATCCACCAGATTGCGACGCGCCTGCCGCACGCTCGCCCCCCGGAAGCCGCCCCCCCGTGCCCCCGCCACGAGCCGCTCGGGCATGGTCTCGTAGAGCGTCCGAGGGCCGAAGCGGAGCAGCCAACCCGTCTCGGTGGGCGCCATTTCCAGGCACTTCCTGCCGACGGCGCGCTCCGCAGCCCGGCGCACGGCAGCCTGGTCGCCCCACACAGCCTGCACAGCGTCCGACAAGCAGGCAGGCACTCCGATTCGCTCAAGTCCCGGAGAATGCCGGGCCATGTTGACTTCGCTAGCCATGTTGGCCCTGGCACGCTAGCACGCCTGCGAAGCGGTGCCAAGGGCGGTGCTAAGGCGGAAGCAGCGATACCGCTCGTGGCGCCGGCGCCACGGAGGGCGGATCAGGATCACCATCGGCGCCAGCTGATCCACCACGGCAGCTCGGCGTGTCGCATAGGGAATGTCACGCTCGAGCACGACCTTCCACTCGCCCACGATCCACGCGCGTTTCTTGCGGTTTTTGAACCACTCGAGCAACACTTGCCTCGTGTGATCCACCTGCCTTTCACGCCTTTCGTAAGCGTAATTTCGCCTAGGTGCCGGCTGCTTTGGACGCGGTAGCGGCTTCGGGACGAAGCAACCCCTGCTGTTTTTTGCCTCGATTTCGGCCTCTCTCGCTTCGTCCACCATCCACTGCGGTCGGCGTACACGCTTTGCCCCCGGCGGACGCTCAGCCATCGCCGCTTCCCAGCGCATTTTCTGAGCTGCGCACAGCACTTTACGTGCTCGCGCTACCTCGGCAACCAGCTCACTTTCGCTGAGGCTGCCCCATTTTTTGCTGATCATCGGCGGGGGCGTGCCTGACTCCTCTTTCCACATGTAATGCTCACGAAGCTGCAGCTCCCGACGCACAGCCCGCCAATGCATGTCGAGCGCACGCTCGTCGGCGTCAGGGCGTCGCCCTGGTAGGCGTGGTCGTGGTGGGCGGGACGCTCGCTCGACGGCACGCAGCACAGCGCGCTCCGCTTGCGCTCGCCTGCGCTGGTTGCGTTTCGCCTCCAGCTCTGCAGCGCGCTCAGCAGCGCGCTCGGCACGCAGCTGGGCCTTGTCCTGCCGGCGCTGCTCGGCTGCCTCTCGCTTGGCACGGCATTCGGCGTGCCAGGCCTCTCGCTCGGCACGCAACCGGGCCTTGGCCTGCCGAGCTGCCTCTCGGTCTGCCGCAGCTCGAGCCTTGGCCTGGGCCTTGGCCTGCCGAGCTGCCTCACGGTCTGCCGCAGCTCGAGCCTTGGCTTCGGCCTCGAGCCGAGGAGCGTCCCGCGCAAGGCGTTCCTGCGCCTCCCAGATCTCCCAGGCCTCGGGGGTAAGGTACCCTACCTGCCTGATGCGCCGAAGCCACAGGAGGCGCCTCTGGGGCGTCAGAGGGGTTGCTGCTAGGGCGACCACCACGAGGGTGGTCATGGCCTGCAATCGGGGGGTCGGCTCCCACCCCTGCCACATCATGTCGCGAGGGTTCTTCCACCACGCCCCCACTGCACATTCGGGAGCGGGGTTCATCAGCAAATTCGGCTTGGTCAGCCGCATTTGGATGATTGGGGCCAGGAAATCCGCCAGGGCTGATTCGTCGATCATGGCCGTCCAAGTAGCACTGCTCGGCCAACACTGCAACTAAAAAGTCTTGTGCTCTCTTAATGTCCCCGCAAAGACAGCTTGCCATATCCCCCCTTAGCCGATGCGATTTTCCACACTCTCTTGATCTTTTTACTTCGTTTTTTGCTTTTTTATCCCCCCATATACATTCTATGGATCATCTCTCATCCCCAGGTCTTTTTGTGATCATTGGAGATGGTAATAGTTATAGTAGAAGAGAGGAAAATGTATTTTTTGGGCCTAAAAAACGCCATAAAAAATCGAGGGCCCATTTCCACAATGACAACACACAGGGAAACAACCTGGCCACCTGGCCAATTCGATCATTAGGCCCGTGGGCCGGTGTATTTTACGATGTGCAAAGGCTGCGGCGCCGCTAAAAACACAACAGCAACGCACACTTACACGATATACCCTATTTACTAATGGAATATCTGCTACAGTCGTGCTGTACAGGCCACCCGACCGGTTTCGAGAAAAGAAAACGACCCAAAATCCGTGTGGAAATGCTTTTTCCAGGCATTTTCCAGGCCCGATCCTGACCGATTTGCCAAACATGCGTCAAACCCGCCCAGTGAGCATCCAAGATCTGCTTTCGCAAAAAACAGCCCGAGACTTGAGCAGTCCAAAGTGCAACCCAGTGATTACGGGCACTTAGCGTTTTTTCTGTACCGTGTGGATTTTTAAATCGATTCTTCTAGGTGGAAATCGTTTTAAAGCGTCGCTGTAAAAAAGCGTAACAGATCGTAACAGATCGTAACACTCCGGCCCACTAGTCAAAAAAAACTTTTCACTGAGTACTTTTTCTTCGGCCCACGGGCCGAATGTTTTTAAATCGTCACTGGAACCGGCCCGTTGATTTACCAAAAATCGTCACTTGCCCGAGCAAAAAACGTCACCAAAAAATGCCCCAAAAATCAAGGCAGGCCATTTACGTGCCAATTTAGGTGTCAAAAATCGGCACTTGCTGCGTTCCAACCACGCCCCAAACCCGCCAAAAAACCCGCCAAAAAACCCATTAAAGCCGATTTGGCACGGGCTTAGCATTAGGCGATGGCATGGCAACAGACCAATTAAACGCCCTGGAAATGCTCTCCCCCACCCCCGAGCCCACCCCCGAGCCCACCCCCGAGCCCGCCCCCGAGCCCGCCCACACCC
>JBAZOP010000013.1 GCA_041648665.1 bacterium
CTGCATCGTGGTCAATCCGTGCGACCCGGCTGAGCTCAAGCTCTTCACCGAGGCCGGCGCGGGCGCAGGCAAAGGCGCATGCGCATTCTTCTACGCCACGGGCGGAAGATACGACAGCCCAGCGTTCCACACCTCGGACGAGATGCAGGGCGGCGAATACGAAAACCTCTGCAACAACGTGGGCACGCCTCAGGCCCTCCTCGACATGGACACGGGCCGTTATTCAGTGGACGGCGAACTCATCGTCGAGGAGGCCGGCATGCGCTTCTTCGGGCCGACATACTTCCACAACCCCGGCGGACCGATGGGCAGCAAACCGGCCATGGACACGGTGTTTCACCTGGCCTTCACCACCGGCGTGCTCAAGCCCAAGGTCAAAGAGACAGACCCGGACCTGGTGCCTGACGAGAAGGTCGACGTCGCGGGCGGCGAATACAAGATAAACCTGAACGACTCCTCGCTCGCCACGCCCCAGATCTGCGAGAAGAACACGGACAACTGGATCGTGGGAGACAAGGCGTACAGCAAGTGGCGGTATCTCGATGGCCTGCTCTTCAAGGACGAGGAGGGGACCATCCCGGCAGGCTGCCCTGAGGAGGACAACGACTACACCGGCGGCCAGGCGTTCCTCAGGGGCAAAGCGGTGGACCCCGAGACCGGGAACCTCACCGTCGTGGCTGCCGCCAAGTTCGGCTCCAGCGACGATCTCACCTTCGCATTCAAGGACGTGATGATGTTCATTGTGCTCAAGGGCTGGCTCTGCGACCCCACGGGCAGCGAAGAGACCTTCGAGGGCAATAAGTGCTTCGACGCGACGTTCAACGAGAGGGACGCGATGTCTCAGAAATCGATCATCGCGCAGTGATATGGGCGAACCTGTAATCACATCATCGCCAACAACTCCCTCGGAGCAGCCGCTTTCCGAGCGATGGGGGCTCTCTGTTCATTACGGGCTGCGCATCCCCATCTCCACCTCTATCTCCGAGGGCGGGCTGGGGCATACGCTGGGCGCAGAGCTCACGCTCGCGGAATACTTCGAGGACCGCTACACCCTCGCGATAGAGGTCCCGTTCGGCACGACGGAGCAGAAGATACTTCCGACGGAGGACCTGGAAGGCAACTCCGCGGATCACTTCCACTGGGCGGTGATGGCGGGCCTGGGCAGGTTTTCGCGCTCATATCCCCACTTCGGCGACGACGGCGACTTCAACGCCGCGCTCGCAGTCGGGACCACGCCGCTCATGGGCGGCGGCGTCTCCACCATATCCCGCGGCAACGTGGAGGTAGACGGCGAGACTTACGAGTTCGACGGCTCCTCATCCAACACATTCGACATCGGCAGCAACTATTTCGTAGGCGGAGAGCTCCGGCCATTCGGAGGCCGGGGGCCAGTGCTCACCATCGGACCTTCGCTCTACTACGGCCTGCAGTACGCGGGCGAAGGCTCGGAGTTCAACCGCGTAAAGCTCGAGCTCATGTTCATGGCGAACGTGGGCTACGGCGACGCAAGCGCGATCTCGCGCGAGGAGTCCGAGGGCGAGATCGGCGCCATGGGGATCATGCAGGGCCTGTACATGGCCGGCCACGGGCTCATCCAGCGCGCGCTTTACGACAGGTCGATCAGCAGGCCGATGGAGGCGCTGGACGAGTACGGACTCTTGGGCGACGACGGAGATGCGGAAAACCGCGGCAGCATGTCCGACGTGCCGCTGCTGTCGGCAGGCGCCGCGTTCCTCGCGGGCTCCTCCGGCACGAACAGCACGGCGCTGCGCGCGGGAGAGATGTGGTTCTGGGCGTTCTCCGCGATCAACGCGGGCGGCGGAGTATACTTCCTGGCCCAGGGCAGCGACGCTGCAAAGGGCTCCGGACTCGCGGACGTGCTGGGAACAGCCAGGCTCCTGAGTTATGCAATCGCAGGGATCAACACGCCATCCGAGAGACTCGCGATGCTGCCGGAGGACTCTGAGGCGAGACAGATGTACATCAACATCGCCTCCTATGCGCTCAACTCCGCCGTGATGCTCGTCGGCGCAGGCACGAACAGCGACATAGCGATGTCAGGGGGTGCCGGCGCCAACATGGGCGTAGCGATGTCGCCCGACCCGGTCGAGGGGACCACGGTCGAGCGCACGGACATAGGCTACATCCCCTACACCGCGTACTGGGGCCAGAGGAACGGCAACCGCGCGGGCATCATCGTGCACAAGAGCTGGCACGACCTCCCGTCCGAGAACTTTCAGCTCTTCTCCTCGGCCATGCTGCTCTCGCCCATGCTCACCTTCGGCAACATCGGCAACATGCCGGCCCAGGACAAACAGTTCGCTTCCGAGATGCTCCCCTCGGACGTGGGCGCAGCGCTGGGGCTGGAGTGGAAGACCACGTTCACGAGACTCTCGCTCGGCTTAGACACGCGCGCAGTATCCGGCGGCGAGAATTCGACGGCAGGCATCGGCGGGATGGCCGGATTCGACCTTCTGATTCCGTTCAACGGCGAGGAGGACGGCTCGGGGTTGGCGCTGGGAGTCCGCGCCGCCGCCCACAAGCTCTTTCCCAAAGGCTCAGACGCCGAGATCGCGCCATGGGCCGGGCTCACCCTTCATTTTTAAACTCGATAGAGCGCTTTCGTGACGATGTAGATCGCAACCTCGGGTTCGACCATGTCGCGCCACGTCGTCTTGCCGGAGGCGATCGCCTCGCGGATTTCGGTGGAGCTGATGTCCGGTATGGGCGAGTCCAGTCCGCGCGGGATATTCACGATATCCACCAGTTCCTTGATCTTGTCGAAGTGATGCCACTGCTCCGCCTGCTTGGCTATGTCGCCGCCGGTCACGAGGAAGAACCTCATACCGGGATTCTCTTCAATAAAATGTTCGATCGTCCGGAGGGTCCTGCTCTCGCCGCCCAGCCGCCCCTCCACGTCCTTCACGGTCACCGGGAGGTTGAGCTTTGACAGGGCGAGCTTCGTCATGGCAAGCCTGGCGTCGAACGGGGCAAGCTGTTTGCCGAACGGATGGATGAAGCACGGGACGACCCAGACCTCGTCGGCGATCCCCTTCATGAAGAGCCACCTGACGATTTCGGAGTGCCCCTTATGCGGGGGGTTGAAGGAACCGCCGAATATCGCGACGCGCCTGCGCATTCCCCTAGTGTCCACGGCATATCCTCCTTGCAAAAACTTCCGCGAAAATTAATATACGAGCCGCCGATGAAACTCAACCGAGTTCTCATAGTCACAAAGCCCAGGGGCGAGCAACGAAAGCGCGGCCCTGTCGCCGGATCCCGCGCGATCGAGACGGAGCGCGCGAAGGCGCTCGCCCGCATCGAACGCAAGCTCCGCAGCATGGGCATAACGTACACGACCGTCACGCGCTTTGCGATTCCGGCGACGCGCAGCTTTGACCTCATCATATCGTTCGGCGGCGACGGGACGTTTCTCGCTGCCGCGCACAAGGCAGGCTGCGTGCCGATCCTTGGCGTCAACGCCGCGCCCGACCATTCCGTTGGCTTCTACTGCGCCGCCGCCCCGGATACCTTCGACCGGGTGCTCGCGCGAATCATCTCCGACAAGATGAAGCTGAGGGAAGCGCCGATGATCGAGGCCCGGATAGACGGCAGGAGGCTCCCCTGCCCTGCGCTCAACGACGTGCTCTTCGCAGGCTCATCTCCCGCCGAGACGGTGCGCTATCGCATCTCTGCGAACGAAAGGTCGGAGGAGCAGAAGAGCTCCGGCGTCTGGATAGCCTCGGGTCCCGGCTCCACCGCTGCGATAAAGTCCGCTGGCGGAAGGCCGATGCCCATGTTCTCGCAGAGGCTTCAGTTCCTGGTGAGGGAGCCCTGTCCCAGGCCGGGCTCCAGATACCGCATGACCCGCGGGGTGATCGCACAGAGACGCGCGATCAAGATCGAATCGCACATGCGGACCGCCAAGGCCTACATCGACGGGCACTGGCACGCGTGCGCGGTGAAGCAAGGCTCGACCATCTCCTGCCGCATATCGAAGAAGAGGCTCAAGATATTCATCTGACCGATTCGTCCTTCAAGAACCTTCGGGGCCTGCCGGCATGAGTTCGCGCGGGATGGTCTGCACGCCCTCCACCTCCGGCAGGACGGCGTCCGGGCTGCGAGCTGCGCCCAGTTCCTTGAGGGTGCGCGCGCCGGGGATGACGCGGCTCTCCCAGGAGCCCACCGCGCTGTTGTAGCTTTTGATCGCACCCTCCAGCCCCTTGCCCACCCCGCTCAAGTGTCTGGCGAAGGTGCTGCAGCGCTCGAAGAGGTCCTTGCCCGCATCCGAGATCTTCATCGCGTTTTCCGTGAGCTGCTCCTGCTGCCAGCTCATGGCCACCGAGCGGAGCATGACTATGAGCGTGGTGGGGGTTGCCAGCACCACGCGGCTCTGCATGCCGTCCTCGATGAGCTCGCGATCCAGTTCGAGCGCAGCCGAGAAAAACGACTCGCCCGGGAGGAAGAGGACGACGAAGTCGGGCGCAGGGTCGAACTGGGCCCAGTAGTTCTTCTGGCCCAGGAGCCTCATGTGCTCGCGCACCGCCCGCGCGTGTCCTGCCAGAGCGGCCTGTCGGACATCCTCGCCCGTCGCCTCGATCGCCTTCATATAATCCGTGAGGGGGACCTTGGCGTCCACCACCACCGAGCGGCCGTGCGGCAGGCGGACGACCAGGTCGGGCCGCTGCCTCGATTCGGAGCCGCCGACCGAGCGCTGTGTGTCGAAGTCGCAGTGTTTGGAGAGACCCGCCACCTCGACCACGCGCTCCAGCGTCACCTCGCCCCATTTTCCTCGGGCGGTCGGAGACTTGAGCGCCGAGACGAGAGAACCGGTCTCGCGCGTGAGCGCGCTCTGGCCCTGCTTCAATATGTCGAGCATGCTGGAGAGCCCGCCGTAAGCCTTCTCGCGTTTGACCTCGATATCGGAGATGGCGCGCTGGTAGCGCTCCAACGCCTCGCGCAGGGGCTTCACGTGCTCGCCGATCTTAGGCTCCGCCTGTTTGATGAACTCGTCGCGCGCCTCTTTCAGGACCTCGGAGGATATTCCCCTGAAGGTCATCTGAAGGTTGGCCACCGCCTTCTCCTGCTCCTCGCGCGCGCGCTGGGAATCGGAGAGCCGCTCCTCGAGCAACTGCCTCCTGGCGCGCCAAGAGGACCACAGGATCGCGAGCGCGGCCAGCCCGATGGCGAGGCCTATCATGAATGGGAGGATGTAGGACATGCGGGCAATCTAGGCCAGGGGGAGTTTACTTATCAAGAGGAATGTATTGCCGGGCCAAGCTAGATGATCTTGCTCAAAGCGCTGTGGTGACTGTTGAGACTCGTCAGGGTCGAGGTCATATAGGATGCGCCGGGCAGATCTCCGATCCCATCCATCAATTCTTTTGATTTCTTCTGATACTCCCTCGCCTTGGCGCTCTGACCCCTATTATGACATTCCGCAGCCATATTATAATAATGTCTGGCAGCCGCGATTTTCACATAAGCGCTGTCAGGCGCCAATCTCAGGGCCTCAGCGTAGAGGGCATCGGCTTTCTTACCCTTTTCCTCCAGCCCCTTGTTGCACAACAGCCCTGCGACATGCTCCGGGAGTTCGACGACTACGCTCTTCCCATATGGCCTGCTGACCAGAGAAGCTCCGCTGGCGGCGATCGGGGCCCCGATGTCGTAGAATTTTCTCCTGCCGCCGATCTCCGCCGTCAGACAGACATGATCCTCGTTGCTATAATCGAAGATCTGCGCGAATTTGACATCGACGTCGCTGAGATTGATCTTCTCATCCTTCAGATTTTCCTTCGCCCTCACGACGAGCGCATAGAGGAGATTCGTCCGCTCCGTGCACTCCCCCTTCTTGTTCTCGCAGGCCTTGCCGAGAGAGAGCTCTTCCCTCTTCGTGTCGACCTTCCAGCCCTTCGTGCGCTCGTACGCCCACTCGGCGACCCCTATCAACACCTGATGCTTGTACACCTCGTCGACATTCAGGTTGGGTTGTCTTTCGACGAGTCTCCTTGAATTGACCTGTGCAGTCCGTACGATATTCGCAAGCTCGGCGTCGAACTCTCTCTTCACCGATGCAGGCAGGACAAAATCCACCTCGTGACCGGCGTAGCTGTAGGCTGAGGTGAGTATCTCATCGGTCGGGATTTCCCCTTTTTTTACCTCGGTCGCGGCCGGGGTTGCGGGCGCACCTGTGGGTGCAACTTTAGGAGCGCCCTGCTTGTCAAAGGGACCTCCTGCCCGATTTATCCTGGGCCGCCGCTTTTTCCCGCGCTTCTCTGAGTATCTTCTCCCCCTGCGTCTCAGGTTTTGCCTGAGGGGCCGGAGCAGACAGATCGCCGGTTTCATCATTGCCCAAAGCAGCCCAACCAGATGTAGCTGCCGGCGCAGTTGCCGGCGCCGGGGCTGCAGGGGCCGGGACAGGCGCGGGCGCCGGGGCAGCGGGCTTAGGCGCAGCCGCTGTGGTTGCAGGCTGTGATTGGGGGATCTCGCCCTCTACCTCGGCAATTCGCCCATCAAGTCTCTTCTCAAAATCAGCATCCTGCTTGGGATATTGTTTAGCCTTATTCAAGTAAACAAGCGCCTCTTCCTTGTCCCCCTGCTCGTACTTGCACTCTGCTATACTCCTGAGGGTAGTGTAGTGGGGTTTGACGTCGTAGCATTCCTGAAATTTTGCCTCTGCCTCAACATATTTTCCAGCCTCGTATAATGCCTTGCCTTCAGTATAAAGCGCGCGGGCCTTGGACCCTGCATCATCTTTGGGAGTTTCTGCAGTCGGCGCTGCGGCCGCCGGAGCTGAAGCGACTTTCTGCCGCGCAGCTGTGAGCTCCCTCTGCCAGGCAAACATCCCCTGTTCTGCACCCGACTCCGGGATGACCGGCTTGTCCATGGGTATGCCTGCCGGGGCTGTGCCGGACTGCGGCTTCGGCGCTGCTGCAGGTGTCGGTAGCTGAGCAGCGGACTTGGACTCTTCCGCAGCCGGTTTCGGCTCTACATCCGGCTTTTGTGCAGGTGCAGGGGCTGCCGAATCTGCTGCGACTGTTTCCGCTGTAGCTGCCGGCGCTGCCTTGTCGAGCGCCTGCTGTAGCTGGCCGAGCGGCCTGTCCTCGCTGAGGCTCAGCTTCTTTCCGTTGAGATAGACGTCCACACCCTGCGGCAGGTCCTTGAGGATAGCGTTGATCTTCTTCTGCTGATCCGCCTCGACCGGATCAAAGCCCATGGCGTCGCGCACCGTTTTGCAGTCCTCGGCTTTACAGTCGATGTCTATGCGCGAGCCGTCTGCGGAAACCATGGTCAGCTTCCCTTTGCCCGTCTCGTCCATCGCCTCAGTCAAAGCCTTGTTCACTCGAGCCACGCGCTCTGCCGTCGCCTTGGGATCGCTCTCCTGGATCGCGGCCTGCCTGACCCTCATCTCCTTTGCGCCGCCCTTGATCGAATCCATATACGCGGGGAGGTCGTCCACGCGAGAGGGATCAACAGGCACCTTCGCATCGTTGAAGTAGAGCCTGCCTGCAACGAGCTTGGGCTGCTTTTCCATCTCCACGAATTTATCGCCATCCTTCACGTACCACTTGCCGTCGTTGCCGCGATAGACGTTCGCGTTGTCGGTCTTTATCGCATCCGCGGTCTCGCCGCTTGAATCCTTGATCTTGAAGTTGTCGTAGAGCGACGCGTGTTTGGTCTTTTCGTCCACAGCGCCTGCAACCGTGCGATCGTCTCCCTCTTCCTGTCCCAGCTCGATCCAGTCGCTCCTGCCGCCGACTTCGATCTCCTTGTCGCCGCCCTTCACGCCGAGGCCGTCTATCTTGCCGCTCACACCCTTGCGGCTCGCCTCCTTGAACCATCCACCCTGTCCGCTCTTGGGGTCCTCGACCCAGAAGATCTTCTGGCCTTCGCTGAGCCCGTGCCGGCTCGCATCGCCGCTCACTGTGTAGGCCTTGACGTTCCCCGGGAGCTTCTTGCCGGATGCGCGCTCGAGCTTGAACCCTTCCTTGTCCTGGCCTGCCACGTCGTCCACGAGTCTCGCGCGCTCGGGCGTGCCGTCTATCCCTTCGATCTCCTCAGCGTACCACTCGCCCAGCTTGCGGCCGTAGTCCGCCTTCTTCTGGTCCGCAGTGGCGCCGACCACGACGCCGTTCTCGTCCACCTCTTCCTTCAGATCCTTGGTCGGGAGTTTGTTCAGTATATCGCGGAACTCATCGTCCGCATCGGTGTCGTTGGCCTCGGCCCTCTTCTCGGCAGCCGCCTTTGCGTCGTCCACAATCCTCTTCCACTCAGAAGGCTCGTAGCCCTCGGGCGCCTTCTCCTGCGCGGCCTTCACCACCTCGTCCAGCTTCTCTGCGCCGGTCGCCTCGCCTCCGCCGATGTTGGCGGTGACGTTTACGCCTCCTCCTGCCGGAGCGCTGCCTGCGCCGGTTATCTCACCTCCGCCGGTCACAATCGCCTGACCGAACACAGGGGCGCCGACGTAGACGTTCACGCCATGCACAGGCGCTGCCAGCGCGTTCTGCATCCCCGGGTATTGCATGCCTGGCTTACCGAAGAGGCTGTTCTGGCCATAGTTCTGGGCCGGCCGACCCAGCAGCACATTCAGTTGATTGGAGAACGTGGCGAACATCTCCCTGGAGCTCGTGCCGCCGAGGCCCAGATACCTGGCCCTGGCCTCGCTCGCATCGAACGCCGCATTCTCCGGATTGAGCGCATCCGCGCTGGAATCGGCATCATTGAGATCCGTGTTCCAATCTCCGAGACGGCTCTCGTTGCCCAGATTATTCAGATATCTGGCTATCGTATAGTCGCTAACCACTGATCATTCCCTCCCCATAAACAGACCCCGTGAACTTCCCAACCTCTATGTCTATGTCTCCGATTATGCGCCTTGAGAGCGGAGTGTTCTCGAAAGCGCTCTTGATCTCTGCGTCCAGACTCCTGTCGAGCATCTCTATTTCGCTCAGCTTCTTGAGCACGTGCCTCTCCAGCAGCTGGTGTTTTGCCTTGTACGTCTCAGGTCCCACCTTCTCCGAGTCGAACTCGCTGTAGACCGCGAAGGCGGGATCAGACTCAGGGAGCTCCGGGGAATCGAGCTTCGCGGACCTGGTGAGGTCGATGGCGTACTTCGACTCGCCCTCTGTGCCTGCCTCGCTGTCCGCCTCCCCTGACGAGCCGCCGAGCAATGCGCCGAGCTCGCGGCCGGTGCTCCTGGATTTGCTGCCCACTGCAAAGGTGCTCGAGTTGCGATCCTTCGGCGCACCCTCGTCCTCGATGCCGTCTTCGGATTCCCAGTCTTTTGGGCCGTCCACGACCGCCGGCTTCTCGATGCGCACGCCGGCGAGCATGCCTGCGTCCCCCTTAACGAGTCCCAACCTCTGCGCCTGCGCAGGATCCTGCGCCTTGTTCACGTCAGCGGCCTTGCCTGGATCCCGAGTCCCAGCCCTGTCCTCTGGCCTTGCCCTCGAGGCGTCATGTGTCTTGGAAGCGGGTGTGGCCTTCGGCTGCGCCTTAAGTTGAGCGGCCTGCGCCGCCACCATCGCCTGCCTGGGCTCCGGCTGGTTCTGTACAAAGGCGTCCTGCGCCTGCGTGACGTTGACCACAGGCTGTTTTATCGCGACATCCGCGCCCTTGTTCACCACAGCGGAACCGGTGAGCTGGTTCAAGCCGCGGGCCTGGTCCTTTGCTTGTACGTATTCCCTGGCCGCGTCCCTGGCAGCCTGTTTGTCCGCCACCTGCTGGGCCACGGCCGGCTTCTGCGCCTGGACCGCATGCTCTGTTGATGCAGCCGGTTTATCGGTGTTGACCTGGGGCTTATCCTGGACAGGTCGCGCCTGCTCGACCTGCTTATTGGCTATTTCGCGCGCAGAGTTGCCCTGGTTGCGGATGGCGTCGGAATATTCCTTGCCCCCGGCCTTTGCCTTTTGCCAACCCTCTGCAAAATGTTCGCCTACCCTTGCCATCTAAGGACTCCTCTCACCACCTTGAGTCGAACTGCTTTAAAGTTAACAACCTGAAATCCCTATACTTTGTAACATCCAGGCCCTGAGACAGGGCCCTACTCGCCAGTATATAATGCAAGAGGGAGGCCAAATCGGCCTCCCCCTCCATGTTGATGGGCAATATTCTAACTATATGATTTTATGGAGGATATTAAGCAGATGCAAAGGGGTTGCGGATTTTACTCCCCGCCTGGCAAGGATTTACAGGATTAAAATGGGGTTTGGGGTCACCAGTAAAAGTTCGACCTCAGAAGGCGAGGCCATCGCTGGCAGGCTTCTTTCCGCCCGTCTTTTTCGTTTTTCCTGATCCGCTTGTGGACTTGCCCCCACCGGATTTTGCGACTTTTCGTTTTGACGCAGCGCCTTCCTGCCCTGCAGCGGTTGGATCATCCTGCGGCTTCGGTTTAGGCAATTCGTGCGGAAAGCCAGCCAGCACCAGACCGAACTCGGTCTGCTCTTTTAGCTCATTCTCGATCTCTCTGACGGTGATTTTGACGGAATTTGCCCCAGGGTTTTCCTGCGCCTTTTTCTGCGCCACGACTATGCTGCCTGCCTTGTACATCTGCTGAGCCTCGGGCTTGAGAGAACTGAACCACAAAAACTTGCCCATGGCGGACAGCGCATCCGACTCATTTACAAAGGGAGAATCCTTGGGCCAGTTGACCCGGACAGTGATCTCATTCTCATGGGAAGACTCGGCGTCATCATTGACCTCTTCTGTTTCCGCATCCTCAGCCACACCTGCATCCGGCTTCACTTCCGGCTGATCGCCCTCCGGCTTCTTTGCCGCAGGGTCTGCTTCCGGCTTGTCCGCTGCCAGCACATCTTCTGAATCTTCGGAGATCCATTCGCTTATGGAACCGAAATTATAACCGAGTATTGTGCCGATGATCATACCCGGGATTCCGAGAATAAAAAAACCCGCTCCCAGACCCAAATTTGTATTTTGCAGATTATCGAGGAGCTCCTGATCCTCGCTGTCCTCGGCCGATACCTGCGAACCATCCCCTGATACAGCCGCGTCCGCGGCCTTTTTTATCTCTTCGGCGGACATCCCGGGTTTTATTACAGGGGTTCCCTTGAACTTCTCGGCTGACTTCGGGACAGACGGTCCTTTGGGGCTGTCGGGGCTTAGCGAAGCGCTCTTTTCATCCGCGCAGAAGAAACCGATTTCACCCTCTTTTGTCGCAAAGGTCTGGCACTTCTCGGGGTCTGGGTTTTCAGTGCCCGATACAAAACACCCATTAGTGCCATCGAGAGGTTTGCAATTCTTTACCTGTCCTCCACCCATCTCCACACTCCTTTAAACAGGGGATAGATATCTCCCATATATATTTTCGGCAGGAGCCACAGACAAGTTGCTCATAATGACCGAAAATTACTGCCACACAAAAATACTCATAGTTAACAATACGTTAAAACCTAATCCATTAAGACTTACTGTATCACATTAAACATGCAAGTCAGCATAGCGTTATATAAAGATTTTCCGCATTTTTGAGTTCCTCCTATGGAAGGAGCCGAGCTGCGATCCTGCGATGTAGGCGGCAGCCGATCTTGCGCATGGGGGGCCTCTTCTCAGGACCGGGGAACCTGGCCCTGAACCTCTCCAGCCGCTTGAGCGAGGAGGTCAAGGTGGCCATGTCTATCCAGCCCTCTGACACCGCCCGCCTGATGCCCTCCAACGTTGCGCGCTGTTCGTCCGGCCTGTGGCAGACGAGGACCATGTCCGCGCCGGCAGCGATCGATCTCCAACCGGCCTCATACGGCGAGCACTTGTCGGAGATCCCCTTCATGATCAGATCGTCGGTGAAGACGAGCCCGTCGAAGCCCAGCCCCTTGCGCAGGATGTCGGTCATCACAGGTTTGGAGACAGAAGTAGGGGCATCGCGGTCCAGGTTTGGTGCGGATATGTGCGCGACCATGACCGAGGCCACACCCGCCTCGATGGCTGCCTTGAAGGGGAGGAATTCGCAGGCATCGAACCTGGCCCTGTTGTGTGGAAGGACCGGCAGCCCGAGGTGCGAATCCACGTCAGTGTCTCCGTGCCCAGGAAAATGCTTTGCGCACGCGGCGACCCCCTCGGACTGCATCCCCCTGATGAAAGCCGCGGCCAGCGTCGCCACCTGTGCCGCATCGCGGGAGATGGCGCGGTCTCCTATCACTGGGTTTGCGGGGTTCGTGAGCACGTCCACGACCGGGGCGAAGTCGATGTCCACGCCCACGGCCGCAAGCTCGCGCCCGAGCATCGCACCCAGCTCCCCGGCAAGCTCCTCGCCCCCCTCGCCCGCCCTGCCGAGCGCGGCCATCGGGGGGACCTTCGTGAACGGCTTCCCGAACCGCGCAACCCTCCCCCCCTCCTGGTCCACGCCTATGATGAGCGGGACGTCGGAGGCTGCTCTGAGGTCTGCTATGAAACGCGCGACCTGTTTCGGCGACTCGTAGTTGCGCGAAAAGAGGATCACGCCCCCGGCGCCGGTCTCCTTGAGGAAGAGGCGGTGAAGGGATGTGAGTTTCTTCCCCTCCACGCCCACCATCAGCATCTGTCCAACTGTTGTCATATCGTCACCTTTGTCAGCGCCCCCTGGGCGCAAGCATGTCGCGCAGTCCGTCTCCCAAGAGATTGAAACCGAGCACGACGAGCATTATGGCGATGCCCGGGATTATTGATAGATGAGGAGCCACGAGCAGGAATTGCGTCCCTTGATCGATCATCCCTCCCCAGGATGGAACGTCCACCGGCACCCCGAGCCCCAGGAACGACAGCGACGACTCGATCATTATCACGCCGGCCATGCCGAAGCTGGCATTGACCACAATGGGGCCGATCATGTTGGGCAGAAGGTGCCTGACGAGGATCCTCGGCGTGCGCACGCCGATGGAGCGGCCCGCCTGCACGAACTCTCGCTCTTTGAGCGAGAGGGTCTGACCGCGCGTGAGCCTGGCGAATGTCACCCAGCCCCTGATGCAGAGGATGATGACGACGTTGACGACCGAAGGCCCAAGGAACGCGGCGACCGCTATCGCGAAGAGGAAACCCGGAAACGCAAGGAAGACGTCGCACACGAACGAGAACGCCCTGTCCACGACGCCGCCGCACCAGCCCGCCACGATCCCCATGAGCGAGCCTATGATCAGCGTGATCCCGACCACGCCCACGCTTATGCCGAGCGAGACACGCGCGCCCATGATCATGCGCGAGAGCATGTCGCGGCCGTCCGCGTCGTTGCCCAGCCAGTGCTGCCGGGATGGGCCGGCGAACGCCAGATCGAGGTTGTACGCGCCGGGATCCTGCGGAGCGAGATGCGGGGCGAAGATCGCCACGAGCACGAGGATCGCCACGATTATGAGGCCCGCCTTTGCGGTCACGCTCTTCACAGTTTCACCCTCGGGTCCGCGACCCTGTAGAGACAGTCTGTTACGAGGTTGACGACCACATACGCGAACGAGATCGCAAGTATGCAGCCCTGGACGACCGGATAGTCGCGCCTCGCGATGGACTCCATGAGCAGGGAGCCCAGCCCCGGCCAGCTGAAGATCTTCTCGGCGATGATAGCGCCTGCGAGCAGGGCGCCGACTTGGAGCCCCACGATCGTGATCACCGGGTTGATCGCGTTCCGGAGCGCGTGTTTGAATATCACGCTGTTCTCCGAAAGCCCCTTGGAGCGGGCGGTGGTCACGTACTCCCTCTTTATCTCCTCTATCATGGAGGAGCGCGTGAGCCTCGCTATCATCGCCGCCAGCGCGGCACCCAGGGTTATCGCCGGAAGTATGAGCGAGTGCGGCGAGTCGCGGCCGGAGATCGGCAGCCACCCAAGCTCCACGCTGAAGAGGAGGATCAGGACAGGGCCGAGCCAGAAGCTGGGCACGGAGATGCCGATGAGGGAGGCGGTCATCGTGAGCTGGTCCCAGACCGACCCCTTGCGCACGGCCGCGAAGACCCCCGCGGGTATGGCCGCGGCCACTGCGACGAGCATCGCGCATAGCGCAAGCCAGAAGGTGGCCGACCAGCGCTCGCCTATGAGTTCGGTCACCGGCCTCTTGTCGAAGATCGATCGGCCCCAGTTCCCGGTCACCAGCCCGCCCAAGAATTTCACGTATTGCTCGGCCACCGGCCGATCGAGGCCCATCTCGCGCGCGAGCTCAACCCGGTCCGCGGCTATCGCCTGCTCGCCGAGTATGAGATCCACAGGATCGCCCGGAATCGCGTGTATCAGGAAGAAGACGATCGTGGACACGGCCAGAAGGACCGGGATCGCGGTGAAAAGCCGTTTGATCACATAGTTGAACATGTTACGGTTTTTTGATCTTTGCAAACACGCTGTACGACGCGTCGGGCCTCACGGAGACGCCTTCAAGCCCCTCCCTGTAGATAACATAATTCGTCTCGTACCACAGCGGAATAAACGGAAGGTCGCGGAAGAGGATCTGTTGCACCCGGCCGTATATCCGCTTCCGCTCATCCTCCGAGAGCGCGGCGCGGCCCTCCGCCACGAGCAGGTCCACCTCCGGATTCGAATAGCGCCCGCGGTTGTATCCTTCGGGCGGCGTCATGTCGGAGCGGCAGACGTTGTAGAATATGTCCGGCTCCGTGACGCCGACCCACGAGAGCGTGTATGCTTGGAAGTTGCCCTTCTTGATATCGCGATAGAACGTGCCCCACTCGAACGGCACCACGCGCACGCCTATCCCGACCCGGCCGAGCTGATGTGCGATCATCCGGGCGATGTCTATGCGCTCCTTCACGGTGGAGGTCTTGAGCGTCAGATTGAATCGCATCGCGGGCCCCGCGCCGTCAGGATCGGGCAGCCCCGCGGCATCGAGCATCGCGCGCGCCTTGGCAGGATCGTAGGGATACTGGCCGAGGGATTCGTCATAGGCCCAGTTCTCGGGGGATATGATGGAGTTGGCGGGCCGGGCCATCCCCCTGAAGCGATGGCCGATGATGGCCTCGCGGTCTATGGCATAGGCCACGGCCCGGCGGACCTCGGCCTTGGCGAGCAGGGGGTCGGCGAGGTTGAGACCCACATACGCCACCACGATGCCGACGTCCTCTTTCATCGAGAGCCCGGGCTCCCTCTTGAGCATGGCCTTGATCAGGAGCCTGGGCACCGCGTTCTGCACGAGGTCGACATCTCCCTTGAGGAGCTTGAGCACCCTTATGTTGTCGTCCTGAATGATGTGAAAGTTGAGCCTCGGGATATTCGGCCTCTCGCCGAAATACGAATCGTTCGCAGCGAGCTCCACGACCTTGTCGGGCACAAAGCGCAGGAGTCTGTAAGGCCCTGCACAGAGCGGCGCCCTCCCGAAATCCTCCCCTGCCGCGACGGCCGCCTTCTCGGAGACGATGCCGCGCGTGAGCATGTTGAGAAATGGCGCGTAGACCTCCGAGAGCTCGATGCGAACCGTGAGCCCGTCCTCCGCTTCTATGCGCGAGATCCTCTGGAACGCGGCCTTGAACGGGGAGGCGATCCGGCCCTCGATGATGGACTTGAAGGTGAAGACAACGTCCTTCGCTGCAAGCGCCGAGCCGTCGCTGAATTTCACGCCCGGCCTTATGCGTATGCGGTAGGAACTCGCCGAAAGCTGCTCATACGACTCCGCTATGAGCGGGATCGGCTCCAGGAAATCGTCGAGGCCGAAGAGCCCATCGCAGATGAGGGAGCTGATCTTGGAGCCCTCGGCGTCCGTTGCGAGCCTGGGGTCGAGGGTTGCCGGGCCGGCCGGTATGGCGACCTCGAGCGCGTCTTCAGGGGTCGCCGCGGCCCTGTGACAGGCGCTGCCCGCAAACAGGGACAGCAGCGCGATCGCAAAGGCAGGCAGCGCGCTCATCCGCATTTTCATGATTATCACGCTTGCCCCTCTAGCCCATTTGCATTAATAATAGAGGTTGAATTGGACTCCAGGCTCAAAACCTACGAATAATCGGGGTTTATGTCAAACGCGCGCAAACGGATAATCCTGTCGACAGCCCTCATCTTCGCGTTGGCCGCACCCTTTTCCGCGTCGGCCCAGATGGACCTGTCGAGGGAGATGGCAAACCCGGGTTTCAACCCGGAGCGCACATCCATCGTGGTCGCGGACGTCTCCACCGGAAAGATCATCGCCTCGCACAGGCCGGACCTGGCTCTCAACCCGGCCTCCTGCTCCAAGATCGTAACTTCGATCACGGCCCTGGAGCTTCTGGGTCCTGACTATCGCTTCAGGACGATTTTCGCCGCCGACGCCCCCGCGCAGGCCGGCGCGATCGGCACGCTCTACGTCAGGGGCGAGGGCGACCCATCGCTCATCAACGAGGAGATAGCCAAGATCGCGATCAACCTGCGCGAGAACGGACTGCGCAGGATCACGGGCGGGATAGTCATCGACAATTCGTACTTCAACTCCTTCGATTTCCCGCGCAAGGGCGGCGACGACGGCCGGGCGTTCACGGCAAAGATCTCCGCGGTCGCGGTAAATTTCAACAGCATCGGCGTCACGGTGGCACCGGGGAGGAGCGGAGGCAGCGCGTCAGTGAAGCTGGAGCCCCCGCTCGAAGACTACAGGGTGATCAACAAGGTCATCACCAGCGGCAAGACGCGCATCTATATCAAGACGAGCACAGGCGGCGAGGGCATGTCCGTCACTGTGAGCGGCAGCATCTCTCCCCGCGCAGGGCCCTCCACCTACTGGCGCTCCGTCGAAGATCCGGTCGGATATGCGGGCGCGGTCATCGCACACCACTTCAGGGAAGCAGGCATCGAGGTAACCGGCCCCATACGCAGCGGCGGCATGCCCGCCTCCGCTTCGATCGTAGCGGAGCAGCTCTCCAGGCCGCTTGCCGAGATCGTCTACGACATGAACAAGCTCTCCACCAACTTCGTGGCGGAGCAGATCACAAAGCACCTCGGCGCGAAGCGCATGGGCGCCCCCGGCTCCACGGAAAAGGGCGTGGCAGCGATGGAAGAACACCTGGCGACCCTCGGCGTGCCGAGGGGATCGGCCATGTTCGAGAACGGCTCCGGACTCTCGGCCGTGAGCCGCATATCCGCGCAGCAGCTCGTGCAGGTGCTGGTCTCCGCGTATCAGAACCGCAAGCTGCGGGGGGATTTCATCAACTCGCTCTCGGTCCTGGGCGTCGACGGCACGATGAAGAACTGGGGGAGGATCGCGCCGGACCTGGTGGGAAGCGTGTACGCCAAGACCGGCACGCTCGACGGCGTGAGCACGCTCGCGGGTTACGTCCCCATGAGCGACAACAGACTGGCCGCCTTCGCGATACTCGCGAACGGCCTGCCGAAGGGCGCATGGGCGGCAAAGGAAGCTGAGCTTGCCGTGCTCAAGACGATAGCGGGGATATCGAAATGATGGAAACTCGCGAACGCAAGATCATGGACGGCCTTCTCATACTTTGCATCACCGCGGGCTTCGCATGCTTCGCGCTGATCGTCCTTCCCCAGCAGATAAGCAAGGCAGGAAGCGCCCCCATGCTTTCGGCAAGACACACAAGCATCTCCTCGATAATCGAGCTCTCCCGCCCTGCCGACAAGGCCGGCTCGCCGATCAAAACAGAGGGGATCATAGCGCGCTTCGTGCCGGATGCCGAGCCTCTGGACCCGTTTGCGACGGGAACCGCGGGCGTCCCGACTCCGCCCTCTGACGACGAGTTCGCCGCGGCCGGGGGCGCAGGCGCTGCGGTCGACGACGGCGATCAGGAGACGACCGTGGCTTACGACCAGGCCCGCGCGAACGAAGCCATGCAGCAGGATGCGCCTGAACCGGACCTCGCCGTCGGGGATCCGTACGGCGACTCTCCCTCGCGCGAGAGGCCCTCATACGATGACAGCGGGACGAGACCCGCGGGCACGGGACGTTCCAGCCTCGTGGTCCATCCCCAGTCCAGCATCGCGCTCGGCGCGCCCTCTGCCCTGGACAGCGGCACCGGCAAGCGCAGCATGGCCTGGCTCATCCCGCCCCAGGGATTCGAGGAGGACGTCGCCTTCTGGCGCGACATTTACTCGCGCTACGACAAGGATGCCGTGGTCCTGCACCACCCGCGCTATCTCGACATAGTCTACGACGTGGTCGACCTGCGCGACATCTCGAGCAACCCCAGGCTCAACGAGATCGAACGCGAGCGCATGCGCGAGCAGAGGGTCGACGAGAGAAAGGCCGCGATCACGGGCGCGCTCGAGAAGATCGCCCAGAACCCCGAGCCTGCGGGGCTGGGCGGCGAAGAGCGCAGGATATACGACCTCCTCACGCACGTGGAGGAATCCGACAAGTACAGGCGCGCTGCCCGCGAATACGGCGTGCGCGCCCAGGTGGGCCAGGCGGACAAGTTCATCGCGGGACTCAAGTACTGCAACCGCTACCTGGGCGAGATCGAGAAGATATTCGCGGCCTACGGCCTGCCTAAGGAGCTCACGCGGCTCATATTCGTGGAGTCGATGTTCAACCCAATGGCGATGAGCTCGGCCGGCGCCTCCGGATTCTGGCAGTTCATGCGCGGCACGGGAAAGCTCTATCTCAGGATCAACGACCTTTATGACGAGCGCAACGACCCGATAGCCGCGACGCACGCAGCAGCCAAGCTCCTCTTGAACAACTACGAGGTGCTCGGGAGCTGGCCGCTGGCGATAAACGCGTACAACGCGGGCCGGGGGAGGCTCTCGCAGGCCGTGGCGCAGCTGGGGACCAGGGACATAGGAAAGATCATGCGCAACTTCTCGCACCCCTCCTACGGCTTTGCCTCGCGCAACTTTTTCCTCGAGTTCCTGGCGGCGTACGACGTGGCCGAGCACTACAACCGCTTTTTCGACAATATCAATTTCGACGAACCGCTGCGCTACGAGGAGGTCACCTTCGATTACCACGTCTCGGTGCCCGAGATAGCGAGGCTGGCGAGGATACCTCTCGACGAAATCGCGGAGCTGAACCCTCATCTCACCAACAGAGCCGTGGAGGGGGTAAGGCTCCTGCCGGCCGGCACGAAGATCCGCGTGCCCGAGAACAAGGGCGAGATCATGATCGCCCTCTCCTCGCGCTCGCCCAATAGCCGCAAGGGGCCGGTGCACCACGTGGTCCAGGACGGGGAGACTATGTCTTCCATCGCCGCGATCTACGGCATCACGCCCGTAGAGATCATGAAGCAAAATCGTATCGGCCGCTCAGTCCACCGCGGCCAGACCCTCAAGATTCCAGTGAGATAAAAAAAGGCCCCGCGGGTGCGGGGCCTTTCGTATGCGCATGCGAATCGACTACTCTACCAGGCCGAGCATCTTCAGGGCAGATGTGTAGGCCTTCTGTACAGGCTCAATAATTCTTTGCTCAGAGCATGTCCATCCCCTTATCCAACTATCCTCACACTTAACCGCCACCAGAGTGTCCCCATAGGGTGTATGTCTTTTCTGAATACCCATATAAATATATACATCGTCTCCTGTATCGATCAATCCGTTAGCGTTGTTATCATTGACAACAAAGGACCTCATTTGACCCAGGATCTTCGCGTGACCGTGGAAGAACAGCAATATAGATCGGCCCATACGCGTAAATTGGACTCTGTCAGACTCTGCATCAAGGTCATCCAACTCCGAATTATGTCCAAACTCGGCATCTAAACTGTAATAGTCGCGTCTGTAATCATCTTTATATTCATATTGGAATAGAGGATATCTATCCATAATCGATAGACGTGCGTCATCCCTAAGAAAGTCTTGCACAATTGGTTTTATTCCCTCGCCTGCGCCGATCATGATGTCCTCCTTATTTATTCAGTATTATTTCTTCAGCTCAAAGACATACCAATCATCGTCCCCCCCCCCCCGCAAAAAGTTTCGGGGTATTTTGGGGCAGGGGTTATTTAAGTTAACTATAATCAGTTGACTTTTTATTTTAAACCAAGTATATTATATAGTTGTGAAGATATCATATCAAAGCATAATCAGGCGTTTTGCGCGCCACGGCGTGCTGCACCGGGAGGCTGTAAAAAACGACCTCGCGGCATTGAATCAGCTCATCCACCAGGGCTTTGTCCGGAAGGCGTACAAGAGCGGCCGACTCTTCTACGAACTCACCGAAAAGGCGTTGCCTCTCCTGGAGCGCCAGCGCATAAAGCTCCTCGAGGATGCGCGAATGCACTCGCTAATCGATGGGCAATCCGCTTTTTTCCGCGCCCTTCTCGAGGACGTGAGGTTTCTGGATGAAGCGAGCCCTGAGGCGGAGGATTTCATCTTTCTCGGTGACTGGCAGCTAAATCGACCGGTCGTCTCATCGCAACTTGAGCTCGCCAAGCTGCGCTTTTATCGCGATCGCGTCCCAAGGCGCACCAGGAAGGCGGCATGAAAAAGACAGGGCGTAAGAGTGCAGCAACGCGCGAAGACCTGCTCAGGATATTTGGACAGCTCGACGACCTGTTGGCAAAACGGAAAAAGAAGATCTCCGTCACGGCGATCGGTGGGGTCTCGATCATCCTCCAGGGTATTCGCGACCGTTCGACCGCAGACATCGACATCGCCAACGTTGGAGATGCGGTCGCGTTTCAGGAGGCCTGTGTCGGTCAAGGTATTCCGGTCGACATCGTCACCGTGACTTCCACCGTGGACTTCGCGCACGCCCCAAAGGTGGTCCTCTTTCGCGGCAAGGCGCTGGAGGTGAATTCGATAACAGCCGAGGACCTGATCAAACTCAAGCTCGAGAGGTTCTACAAACAGGACCCGGAAGACATCTATGCGATAATCGAAAAGACTGCGCTGCCGTACGAACGATACAAGGCCATAGTCTCTGACATGATCCCGGACTTCATCGGCAACCCACGCGTGTTTCTCCTCTCTGCGATGATCGTCGTCGAGACGATCTATCCTGAAAACAAGGCGGACTTTGAGAAACTGCTGAGGTCCCATTGAAGGGCAGGCGCAGGAGTGTTTGCCGAGCGGCGTCAGGCAGCAGGGCTTCCGGGCCCTTGCCTGAAGTCGCCTTAAGGCGCGCTTACGAGACGAGCGTATTCAGAAGTCAAAAAGCCGATTGGCGTCGCGGCTTGAAGGCTGACGCGAGGAAGACATTCAAGCCGCATGACGCTAACGGCCTTTTGACGATGAATAGCGAGCGACGTGCGCCAGCGACGAAGGAAGGGCACGGAAGCCCTGCTACGGAAATGAGGGTTGCACGAGTCAATTCAACATGTTAGCAAGCTGCGAAATGAAGCGGACCCTCAAGATATCGGCCTTCATCATCCTGGCGGCGTTTCTCGTCGTCGGGTGCGCGCGCACGCCCCAACCCAAGACCAGCGCCAAGCTCATAAAAAAATACTTCAAGAAGTACGGAAAGAAATATCCCACCACCATCTACGGCCAGAACCGGGTGAAGGAAGTGGAGATCACAGGCCAGGAGGAGATCCACAGGCACCTGGTCGCGCTCAATTCGTTCCTCACCCTCCAGAACGGAGAGGTCCAGCGTATTCACGTCACCCTGGAGAAGGGCCCGTTCGGCTGGAAGTTCGTCTCGTGGGAGCTGGCAGCTCAGTCAGCAGGGGCTGCAGAGGCCTCGTCGGAATAACAAGAGACATCTAGAGAATCACCGTCCGTGGTCAGGCTGATCGCGCCGTGCCAGTCTGTGCGAAAGACCCTCGCCCCTGTCCGCTCGATGCGCGCAAGCGCGTCCTTGTGTGGAAAACCGTACGGATTGCCAACGCCCGCGGAGATGACCGCTATCTCAGGACTGACCGCGCGCAGGAACTCCTCGGAAGAAGCATCGTTGCTCCCGTGGTGCCCCACCTTGAGCACGTCCGAGTCGAGGTCGATCCCGGAGGAGATGAGCGATGTCTCGCCCTCCTTCGTTAGATCGCCGGTGAAGAGGAAGGAGCGCGCCCTCAGGGATATGCGCACGATGAGCGATGTGTCGTTGATGTCCTCGGCAGCAAGATCTTTGGGCAAGGAGATCTCGAGCGTTGCCCCTTCTATCTCCTCTCTCAGACCGTGTTCTCCGACCGCGACCATGGGCACGCCGGCAGCGCGCGCAGCAGCGACGAGCACATCCCAGTCTCCGGCCTCCTTCTCCGGCGCAGCGAGCCCGTTGGTCCAGAGGAGCCTCGGCCCGAAATCTTTAAGCAGAGAGACGATCCCGGCATAGTGATCGTAGTGCGGGTGAGTGAGCAGCACACGGTCGATCCTGCGCACGCCCATGGCAAGGAGCGCCGGCGCGAGCACCTCCTTACCCACGTCGATGCTCGATCCCTTGATACCGCCGGCATCGATCAGCAGGTTCTCGCCGCCAGGGAAGCGCACGAGCGCCGAATCCCCTTGGCCCACGTCGAAGTAAATCACCCTGAGCCTCTGATCAAACGCGGGCAGCGCCCTGTAATATATAACATCCGTGAACATGGCGATCATCAGCGAAGATACCATGATCTTTTTATACGGCAATCTCTTCCACGCCGCAACGCAGGCCAGGGCCGCGTACGCCATCGCCACCTCGGCGATCGACGGCGCCCACCTGCCGATCAGGGGCTCACCTGCGCTGGAGGCGAAGGAGGCGCTCTTCACCAGGACAGCGGCCACGGAGCCCGCCGCGGACCATAGCCATGCCGCTGAATCGGGCGAGAGCGCCGCCACTGCCGTAGCGACAAGGACCAGCGGCTGCAGCAGGAACCCGGTAAGCGGCACTGCGATCATGTTGGCGAAAATCCCGACAGCGGTGAACATTTTGAAGTGATATCCGACTGCCGGGGCCGTGGCCAACGTCGCAGCGAAGGAGACCGTCGCCGTGGCTGTGATCCAATACAGGATTCGCCTTCGCACGCCCGGCGCCTCGCCGCTCCCGCGAATCCACCTCATCATCGGCACCGCGATCGTCGCTATGCCGAGTACTGCGAAGATAGAGAGCTGGAACGACACCGAGAGGGTTGACTCGGGAAGGATCGCCACGATCGCGATCACGGCCGCCGCTATGGTGCAGAAGGCATCCGGCCTGCGCATCAACATCACGCCTGCGAGGAATACCGACAGCATCACGGCCGCGCGGATCGCCGAGATCGAACATCCGGTGAAGATCACGTAGAACCATACCGCGGGGATCGTGAGCCCGGCAGCCATGATCCTCACCGGGACGCGGCTCACCAGGGGTGGCACGAGGCCGATGCTCGCCCTGACGAGGAGATAGATGAGGAGCGCCACATAGCCCACGTGCAACCCTGATAGGGCGAGCAGATGCGCCAGCCCCGAACGCGCGAACCAATCGCGGAGATCCTGCGTGACGAACGAGCGATCGCCTATGGCCAGCGCCCTGAGGATCGCGTCCTCCGGCTGCCCCGCAGCCTCGTCTATCGCGCTTGCGACGCGTTTCCTGGCCCGGCCGACCGCGCCCCGCAGAGCCTCGCCATCCTGATCGATGTGCATCACAGGCCCGCGGGCATTTGCCACAGCGCCGACGCCGAGCGACATGAGATATCGTGCGTAATCAAAGGCTCCCGGATTGTCGAACTTCCTGGGGGCCTTGATCGCGATGAGCGCGCGCACCCGATCTCCGTCCGCAAGTCCCTCGGGCACGTGCCTTGCGTTCACGCGCACAGAGCCGCCTGCCGAAGACAGAGCGCCCTCGTTTGCGCCGCACGCGGAAAGTTCAAGATCGAAGGACGCGCCCCACTCCTTCAAGCGCAACGGACCGTCGACCGAGCCTTCGCACAAGAGCGGCGCGTCCCTGCCGGCGCCGGCAGGCAGATCGAGCGCGTGCGCTGCCGCAGACTGCGCGCGCCACGCGCCGAACAAAAACGCGGCGCAGAGCGCGAGAACCAGGGAGACGTTACGAAATTTCCTGCGGATAAGAAAAGAGATCAGCGCGAGCGACAAAAACGCAGCAGCGAAGATCGTGGACAGCATATCTGAATGGGATATCTCGAAGCCTGCAAGAGCGCCCGCGCTAAGCGCACAGGCGAGGGGGACCAGGGCACGGCACCGTTGCGAGCACGATGTTGATCTCTTCGTAGAGCTTTGCCGCCTCGTCGCAGACTGCATCGTACTTTGAGCTAGTCTTCCTGCGCGAGAGAATCAAGCCGACTTTATCGCGAAGCCCCTCGATATAGCTGCGCGCGGCCTCGGTCGGACGCAGCTCGTACAGCTTGATGACCGAACGCACATTGATGTTGTTGAGCCAAAGGTCATCCCCCTCCAGTTCCACACTCATGCCGCCGGTTATCGTATCGTATATGTTGCCGAGGCGGCCGAGCACCACGTGCTGCAGCGACATGATCATTCCGTTGAACGGCGCGTTCTCTTTTCCGCCCTTTGACCAGACGAACTTCTGATAACTGTACAGGCCGTGGGACAATCCGCAGAGCAAGCCCACATCGTTCGGATTGTCGTGCACCAGCTCACGCACACTGCAGTCATTTACGCACACGCCGCTGCCCTGATCAAAGGTCCAGCGCTGGTCAGGTTCAGGATTGAAAGTCAGCTGGTGATCGAGAGGAAGGTCTGTGGCATGTGTTCGCTCCGCCTTGCCGCCGCGGCCTATGACCTTCCTGGTGAGATCTGTCAACCTTCTGATATTGCTTATCATCTCATTCGCTTGGGATATGGCACACCCGCCCCTATTCTATTTATCGGCAAGCAGCCTATCCAAAGTTGCGGCATAGGCAGGATAAAGTGCTCTGCCCTGCTTATCTGCCGCCAGCACCTCTTTCATGGCCTTGAGGGCATTTATCTGCGCCCGGCTCATTTCCAGGTTGCGGATATTGTGCCCCCTGAAGAAGATCTCCCCCCTCTTGCTGTCAAAGTGTATGGAGGCAACCTCCTCATCCATGATGAAAGTGTATGTGACGCGGTCCTTGTAGACCGCGATCACGCTGTCCGCGGCGCGCTGCTGGCCCCTGTCTGCATGCCTCGAACGGCCGCCCATCATACGAATGAGATCCAAAGAGGATGGCTTGTGCTCTGAATCGCCATCCTCGCCCACCATCGCACGTTTCACTCGCTCCCTCATGACGACCCCCCGATTTTTCCCTCCACCCCCCTTTATTGCAGGTAACGTGCCAGCGACCCGGCTCAAGATGAGTTCTAACTAATGATAACTAAGTGTGATTTCCTCACTATGCAGGCATGCCCTGCTCTCAAATCGGGAAGGATTCTCAAAACGAAACTGAAAGTGGATGAAATGAGTCAGGATTTTGACACAAAACGAACCTGCTTTATTGTGTTTAAGAAACGCACTATAAAGCAGGTTCATGGTGTTGTAAGGATAAACGTATGAAGAAAGTCACGATAGACTGGGATTCGATCAAGGGCACACCCTTTCAGAAGAAGGTGTGGAGGGCGATCGCAACTATCCCGCGGGGACAAACACGCAGCTACGCGTGGCTCGCGAGGAAGGTCGGCAATCCAAAAGCGTATCGTGCGGTAGCGGCGGCCTGCGGTGCAAACCCCCTCGCCCCGCTCATCCCCTGCCACCGCGTGATCGCCTCCGACGGCTCCCTCGGCGGCTTCTCAGGGGGCCTATCATTAAAAAGAAGGCTGCTTATGTTGGAGGGTGTATTGGTGAAATAATAGATAGTGTATTGGAGATATATTAGACAAGCAACACTCAGTCTCGAAATCATCTGTGCACACAAAAATTCCTAGCAACCAATTCGCCTCTGCACCGATAAACAAATACCCATTTTGAACAACAAAGGAGAATTGACATGGCACAGGACAGCACACTCAAGACCATCGGAGAGACCTTGGCCTCAGTTCTGCTCGCACCGCTCATGGTGACTGGATGTTCAAACGTTGAAACATATACCCCGGCCACTGAAGCGCCAGGCGACTCAAAAGAAGATGCGGCCAAGAAAACCGAATATAACACCCTCCTGAAGCTCAAGCTCCAGGATGAGCGCTGCGAGAGCTACTATGATGAAGATATCAAACCACCCACAGCGCTCTCCGATCCGAAAGAAATTTCCGTCTATGAGCAATGCTGTATTAAATACGATTACAATTTCGTAAGTAGCTTTTACTATGATTCTATTTTCACCTGTGATTGTTCGCTCTTCTCCCCAAAAGTGGAAGAAGCCTGCAATAAATCAAGGAGGGAACAGTTTGCGGAGAGAGAGGCGAGAAGGGAAAATGCCTGCTTATGTTCAAATATATCTGCCGGCAGTACTAGCAACAGCCTATTAGGCCTGTTCTTGGATTCGATCTCCGATAGTGTAGTTGAGTCGGTGAAGGCCTTGTTCTAAAACCTAGGAAGCGCTCACACAAAAGGAACGTTTCTCGCACGAGAGACGTCCTTTTTTATGACTTCTCATCCAATGAGCCTTTAAGGGCTTCAATTGACGGCAGGGCTTCCTCAAGCTCTTTGGGAAGCGCCCTGGTGAGTTTATAAGCTGATACCCCGATGGGTTTCTGCATGTCCCGCAGCGCATACTCGACGACCAGTCTCTTCTTGGATTTGCACAGGATGAGCCCTATCGTGGGCCGGTCATCACTGTGTCTTAAGAGGTCATCCACCGCGGACAGGTAGAAGTTCATCTTGCCGGCATGTTCCGGCGCAAAGTCCGTGGTCTTGAGGTCTATAACGATGAAGCAGCGCAAACGCAGGTGATAAAATAAGAGGTCTATAAAATAATCCTCGCCATCGACCTGTATTCGATACTGGCTGCCTACGAAGGCGAAACCCGAACCGAGTTCCAGTAAGAATAATCGCAGGTGGGCAAGCAGGCGCTGCTCCAGTTCACGCTCGATCGCCTCCTCTCCGATGTTCAGGAAGTCGAAGAGATAGGGGTCCTTGAACACCTGCTTAGCGAGATCCAACTGAGCCACCGGCAGGGTCGAAGGGAAGTTGGACTGCGCCTTTCCCTGGCGCTGGTACAGACCGCTCTCGATCTGATGGACGAGCATTACCCGCGACCAGCCGTGCTCGATGGTCTTTCGCACATACCATTCGCGTTCATTGCCTGACTTGACCTTGTCGATCAGGATGCAGTGGTGAAACCACGGTATTTGTGCAGCAACCCGCTGCACAAATTCAGCATTTCGATAGGCCTCGGCAAAAGCGCGCATGTATTTGATATTCCTGGGAGAAAACCCCTTGAGTTCAGGAAAGGTGTGCCGGAGGTCAGCCGACAGACGGTCGATGATCTTTGCACCCCAACCGGCCTTTTCCTGGCGAATGAGTATCTCGTTTCCAATATGCCAATAGAGAAGGACGAGTTCCCTGTTTGCCGCAAGGCCGGCCCGGATTTGAGCCTTGCGGATTCGCTCTTTCAGCTCGCTGAGGAAGGAGCCGTATTCCGTTGGCAACACCGCCATCTTGCCTGACGGCTTGGTATCCATTTAGCATCTTCATAAGCAAGATGCGTGCCCGTAAAATCCCTATAATTATCAAGCTCACTCTGATTACAGGCTGCTGCGTTTCTGTGCAGTGCTGCAGCGATCCTGTGCACCATTGAAAGACAGGCACCCGTTGTTTGGTTGGTAGGCATGCAAAATTATCGAGCATGAAATAGAAACTTTATCTCCATAATTTTCGCCAACTTATCTTCCCCAATCAAAAAACTTCGCAACTAATTTGCCCCCCCCCCCGATAATAACTAAGAAGGCGGGGCTCAATGATCGGGGAGATCATATGGGCGACACAACTGCAGTAACCAGCACCACACCGAATGCAATCGTAACAACCAGCGCAGGCCATCCGTTCCTGTTCAACGAACCTCTTGGAAATATGGGCTTAGACTTCAATCTCCAAGTACCTATCCTTGACAGTCGATTTTCTACGAGAATCAGCGTTGGCACAATGGACAATCTATCTGGTCCGCAGGGAACATCGCTCTTCCATACCAGACTTGGTGTCTCTCTAGGGGATTATATTCCTGACAATATAGAAAAATTTTCATGGATGCCCAATCTGGGTGTTGGAATATATCTTGAATATATAAATGTATATACAAATACACCCGACGACAATTGCTTAGGATGGGGCATTGAAGGTTCTTTTTTCTGGTCTCTTACCAATCATATGGCTGTAGGAATAACCGTTTCTGGCGGTCAATACTGGTCCTTAACAACGCCGAAATACATGGATATGTATATTGAACCGGCATTGTCCATGCGTGTTGAGCTGTAATCCTTAGCACAACGAAAAATATCAGGGACGTTTCTCGCACGAGAGACGTCCTTTTTTTACTCCATGAGGAGCAAACCTGGCTATCGGCTTTGGGTGGCGGCGGATCGGGGGACCCCCATTTGACGCCAGCAGCCGCGCAAAGTCATCCGCAGAAACTCGGTGATTGATCGCGGCGATGCCGCAAATGGGGGTGATCCGGCGACAGGACCCGAAGCCGATAGCCTCGCGACTATCTTATACCCCCATCGACGGCACCCAGTAGGGAGCATCGCCGCGGCGAGAGTCCATCATAGTCAGAACCTCGAAGGCAGCCAGTCCAGTCTCGATGCAGCGCTTCTCAGCCAGATCCTTCTTCTCAGTATCGATGAACTCGTTCTTGTGCCGGTTGGCGTAGATCGCGCATACAGCGCCGGCGCGGAAGCCCCGAAGTTGCGCGAGCGTGAAGAGGCAGGATGTCTCCATCTCCATGTTCGCCACGTTCATGGCGTCCAGCTTGGCCGGGAGCTCGGGATCGCGTGGCGGAAAACCCGGGACCTTGCGTGCCTGCGCGCCGTAGAATCCGGGCGCTGTGGCGGTGAGGCCGAGATGATGCGGAAAACGATTCCTGCGCGCAGCCTCGAGCAGGGCCAGCATCACCTCGTAATGCGCGACCGCAGGATATCCCTCGACCACGAACTGGGTGGATGTGTTCTCGAGCCTGACTGCACCTGAGGAGATCACGAGGTCCGCGAGCTCGATGCCTTTCCTCAGCGCACCGGAAGATCCGATCCGGATCATGGTGGGGTTCTCCACAATCTGCGAGAGTTCCACGACCGCGATCTCGGTGTTGTCAGGCCCCATGCCGGTGGCCATGACCGTCATCGGCATCTTGCGATAAATGCCGGTGATGGTGACGTACTCGCGCGAGAGGATCGGCTCCCGCTTCTCCTCGAAATAGCCGGCCACGCGATGCGCGCGCGCAGGATCGCCGCACAGGAGTATGTTCGGCGCAACGTCCCCGGGCGCACAGCCGATGTGATACTGCCGGCCCTCCTTTGTGGAGACGATCTCAGCGGACTTGAATGTCTTGCCGAACATATTCCCCCCGATCACTGATCACGGTTTTTTCACTCCCCTGAACGTCAACCTGTGTATCGCCGTGGGACCGTATTTTGCAAGCTCGGACATATGCAGCTCCGTGCCATAGCCCTTGTGCACCGAGAACTTGAACTGCGGGTATCTGCGCTCCAGATCGCACATCATCCGGTCGCGCGTGACTTTGGCGATGATCGAGGCGGCTGCGATCACGCGGGAGAGGGCGTCGCCCTTCTTGATCGCGGTCTGCGGGATCGTGTGCTCGATGGGCCAGGGCCCGTCGATGAGCAGGTGTTCGGGAATCACGGAGAGCCCGTCCACCGCGATGCGCATGGCCTTGAGCGCCGCCCTCAGGATATTGATCCGGTCGATCTCGTCGTGCTTTACGCAGCCGACAGCGGTCGAGGTGGCGGCCTTCGCGATAATATCGAAGAGGCGTTCGCGCTCTTTCTCCGTGAGTTTTTTGGAATCGTCGAGGCCGGAGATGACAAGGCCCCTTGGGAGGATCACCGCCGCCGCGACCACCGGGCCCGCGAGACACCCGCGGCCCGCTTCGTCCACGCCGGCCAAATGAACGACGCCGCTCTCATAGAGCGGCGTCTCGAATCTTCCGGTATCTATCGGCTGCGGATCAATCAGCAGCTGCTGCCTCATCCGCCGCGGCTTCGTCACCCGCCACCTCCGCCTCGTCGTCAGCGACCTTTATGCTGTCAAAGCGACGCCCCTCGATGCGAGCCGCCTTGCCGGAGAGCTCGCGCAGATAGTAAAGGCGCGAACGGCGCACCTTGCCTGCGCTCGCGACCTCGATGCGATCGATGAGCGGCGAGTGCATCGGAAAGACGCGCTCCACGCCCACACCGTAGGAGACCTTGCGGACCGTGAACGACGCGTTAACAGTGCCGCGACGGCGGCGGAGGCAGACGCCCTCGAAGAGCTGGATGCGCTCCTTGTCGCCTTCCTTGATCTTGCAATAGACGCGCACCGTGTCCCCCGGCCTGAATGCGGGGATATCCTTCTTCATCTGCTCTGAATTGATTTTCGACAATATATCCATGGCTACCGCCTTATGCAGGGGACCCTGTCCCCGCGAAATCGCGTAACATCGCGAAAAGTCGAACGCTTCTACAAGGATAGGTCCTGTTTGTCAACTGTTCGATGTATCCTTCAGAAGTTCCCTGTCTTCGTCTGAAAGCTCAATCTTCTCAAACAGATCGGGCCTTCGGGCCCTGGTCCGCAAAAGCGCCTGGGCCCTGCGCCAGCGCCTGATCTGTGCATGATTACCTGAAAGGAGCACCTTCGGGACCGCCTCACCCGAGAATTCCTCGGGCCTCGTGTACTGCGGATATTCGAGCAGACCGGCCTCGAACGATTCATCCCGGGCCGAGTCCTCGTTGCCCAACACCCCGGGCACAAGCCTCACCACGGCGTCGATGAGCGCCATGGCGGCTATCTCGCCGCCGGAAAGGATGTAGTCGCCGATCGATATTTCCCTCTCCGCGACAAGTTTCCTCGCGCGCTCGTCTATCCCCTCGTAGCGGCCACAAGTGAGCACGATCTGGTCGAACCCGGCGAGCTCATTCGCCAGCTCCTGCGTGAAAGGTTCGCCCTGCGGCGTGAGCAGGACCTTGAGGCATCGCCCTTTCCTGGGAACCGCCTCCACCGCATCCACGAGAGGTGCGGCCATCATGACCATGCCTGCGCCGCCTCCGTACGGCGTGTCGTCCACAGTGCGGTGTCGGTCCTTCGTGTGATCGCGGATGTCGTGCAGATGGAATTCGACGAGCTCCTTCTCCCTCGCGCGCTTGATTATAGTCTCGCCGAGGACCGAGGAGAACATGTCCGGAAATATTGTGACGATGTCGAATCTCATAGCTGTCATTCTTCAACCATCCCCTTGAGCGGCCTCACGACCATCCTCTTTTTCTTTACGTCGATGTTCAGCACGATGCTGTCGATCGCAGGGATGAGTATCTCAGAGCCGCTCTTTGCGCCGTCCGGCAAGACCTCGTAGACGTCGTGCCCGCCCGCGGTGAAGATCTTGACGACCGTGCCAAGCCTTCGGCCGTCCTCCGTGACGACCTCCATCCCGAATATCTGGTGACAGTAGTATTCGCCGCTATCCAGTTCGGGGAGCTTCCCCTCGTCTATGAAGATATCACGGTTGGTGAGGCTCGCTGCAGCCGTCCTGTCGAGGACGCCCTCGATCCTGAGGAAATGAGAACGGCCTTGCCTGCGCAAGGCCGCTATCTTGTAAGTCTTGTGCGATCCGTTCTCCGGATCGTCTATCAGTATCTCGCCGCCTTCCGCGACCGGAGGCTCGCCGCTGATCCAGTGGACTGCGCACTCGCCCTTGAGGCCTACCGGACGGCCGATGCGGCCGCAGAGGATGAGTTTGGCCACGCAGGACTACTCCAGGATCTCAAGCACGGAACGCTTGCGAATCTTGGTCGAGGCGGCTGAGAGGATGGTGCGCAATGCGCGGGCGGTGCGACCCTGTTTGCCGATCACCTTGCCCAGGTCTTCCTTTGCCACGCGAAGCTCGACCACCGTAGTCTGCTCGCCTTCGACCTCGTTCACCTCGACCTGATCCGGTTTGTCGACCAGCGCCTTTGCCATCACCAGGACCAGCTCCCGAATCGGTTCCTCGGCCATAGGGCTTCCTCCTCAACTTTACTGCAGGCTCTGCAACAGATGCGACACTGTCTCCGTGGGCTGTGCGCCCTTGCCCAGCCAGTATTCGATGCGCTCCTTCTTGCCGACAACCCTCTTTTCCTTGTTCTTGGGATCGTAGGTACCTACGACCTCGAGGAACGAACAGTCACGAGGGTTTCTCTCGTCGGTCACCACGATGTGGTAGAAAGGCTCATGCCTCTTGCCTCTCCTCGCTAGCCTGATCTTGACTGACATGTATCCTCCGAAATATAAAAAACACAAATTATTTGGAACGAAAAATGAAATTGACGGGGCGCTTTATCAGGAAAACGCCCGGGAAGTCAAGCCTTTAAGCAGCCCTCTGCCAAGTCCCCCCTTGGTGAACTTCTTCATCATCTTCTCCATGGCCTCGAATTCCTTCAGGAATCTGTTTACCTCCGGGACCCCTATCCCTGCGCCGCGCGCGATCCGGCTGCGTCTGGAGCCGTTCAAGAGCCGGGGGTTGGCGCGCTCCCCCTTCGTCATGGAGAGGACGATCGCCTCCTTGCGCCTCATGAGGCGCTCCATCTCGGCGCTGTCCATGTTCGCCGCGACCTCACCCATGCCCGGCACCATGCCCAGGAATTTATCGAGCGGGCCCATCCTTTTCAGCATCTTCATCTGTGCGAGGAAGTCGTCGAAGGTGAAGCCGCGGCCGGCGATGGCCTTGCCGATCTTTTCAGCCTCGCCCTCTGAGACCTCGCTCGCGACCCTCTCGACGAGGGAGACCACGTCGCCCATGCCGAGTATGCGGCCTGCCATGCGCTCCGGATAAAACGGCTCCATCTCCTCGATCTGCTCGCCCATGCCTGCGAACAATATCGGCTTGCCGGTCACGTGCCTTATCGAGAGGGCCGCCCCTCCGCGCGCGTCCCCGTCGAGCTTCGTGAGGATCACACCCGTGATCGGCAGCGCCTCGTCAAATGCCTTTGCCGAGCGCACGGCGTCCTGGCCGGTCATCGCGTCGGCGACGTACAGTATCCTCTGGGGCTCGGCCTCCTCGGCGATTGCGCGCATCTCGCGCATCATCTCATCGTCGATGTGAAGCCTCCCCGCGGTGTCGATGATGACGGTGTCGTATCCGATTTTCTCCGCCTGTTTGAGCGCGGACTTCACGACCTTGGTCGCCCTCTGGCCGCGCTCGGTCTCCCAGCAGTCCACCTTGGCCTGCCCGGCGAGCGCCGCGAGTTGCTCGATCGCCGCGGGCCTGTGCACGTCCGCGGGCACAAGGAAGGGCCTGCGGCCCTGGCGACGGCACCAGAGCGCGAAGCGCGCCGCAGCCGTCGTCTTGCCGCTGCCCTGCAGCCCCACCATGAGCGCGATGAGCGGCGGCCGGCATGCGAAGTCGAACGGGACGGACTTGCCTCCCAGCACACGGATGAGCTCGTCGTGCACGATCTTTACGAACTGCTGCGCCGGCGTGATGGAATCGAGGACCTTACTGCCCACGGCCTGCGCCGCCACCGCGTCCACGAACTCCTTGACCACCCCGAAGTGCACGTCCGCGGCGAGCAGCGCGAGCCTTATCTCGCGCGCGGCCTGGCTCACGTCCGCATCGGTGAATTTTCCGCGGCCCGAGAGTTTCTTGAAAGTGGATGAGAATGAGTTCCTGAGCGCGCCTAGCACTTGTCCGCCTCTCCGAGTTCTTTTTCGATCTCGGCCGCGATCACGGCCGCGAGCCTCTGCGTCTTCCCCTCGTCCTCGGCCTCGACCATCACGCGCGCTATCTTTTCCGTGCCGGAATAGCGCACGAGCAGCCTGCCGCTGTCGCCGAGCGCCGACCGCGCGTCATCTATCGCGCGTGCCACGGAGGGCATCTCCTCCAGCGACCTCTTCTCCCGCACCTTTATGTTCATCACGGTCTGCGGAAAGGGGGTGAAGATCGCGGCGACCTCGGAGAGGGGTTTCTGCCGCTGGAGCATCACAGACAGCACCCTGAGCGCGGCGAGCGTCCCGTCGCCGGATGTGGTGTGGTGCAGAAATATGATATGGCCGCTGGTCTCGCCGCCCAAGTTGAGCCGCTCCCGGCGCATCGTCTCCATAACGTAGCGGTCCCCCACGTCAGTGCGCAGGAGTTTGATACCCTTCCTGCGAAGCGCCACCTCGAGCCCCATGTTGCTCATCTTGGTGCCGACCACCGTGTCCTGAGCGAGGCTGCCCTTGGACTGGAGGTGAAAGGCGCATATCGCCAGTATCGCGTCGCCGTCCACGATGCGGCCCTTCTCGTCGCACATGATCACGCGGTCGGCGTCGCCGTCCAGGGCCACGCCCACGTCAGCGCCCGCATCGCGCACGATCTTCGCCATGCGCTCCGGGAAGAGCGCGCCGCAGTCCACGTTGATGTTGAGGCCGTTGGGCGAGTCGCCTGTGGCGATCACCTCCGCGCCGAGCTCGGAGAGGACCGCGGGCGCCACCTTGTATCCCGCACCGTTGGCGCAATCCAGAACGATCCTCATGCCGTCGAGCAGGAGATTTTCGGGGAACGTGCCCTTGAGGTACTGGATATATCTTCCGCCGGCATCGTCTATCCGGTATGCCTTGCCCATCTCGCACGGTCCCGCCATCATGCCGTCGAGTTCGCCGCCGAAGACCAGATCCTCCATCCTGCATTCGATGGAGTCGGGCAGCTTGAAACCCTCGTTGTCGAAGAATTTGATACCGTTGTACTCGACCGGGTTGTGCGAGGCGGAGACCATGACGCCCGCCTGCGCACGCATGCTGTGCGCTATGAACGCTATTCCCGGAGTGGGCAAGGGGCCCACGAGCATGGCGTCCATGCCCATGGAGCAGATGCCGGACATGAGCGCGGATTCGAGCACGTAGCCTGAGAGCCTGGTGTCCTTGCCGATGACGATCCTGCCCAGGCCGGGTGCGTCGCGGAAGACCACGGCCACCGCCTGGCCCAGCTTATAGGCGATCGGGCCCTCCATGGGATAGCGGTTGGCTATCCCTCGAACCCCGTCCGTGCCGAAGAGTTTTCTGGAATTCTCAGCCATAGTCCCCGCGCGGCCTCAGATCGATTGCAGCCTCTCCACCACCTTCTGTATCACCCAGCTCGGCGTGGAGGCGCCGGCTGTGACGCCTATCACGCTCTTGCCGGCGAAGTCGACCGGCTCGAGCTCGGAGTCGTTCTCGATGAAAAAGGTCGGGGTGCCCATGCTGCGGGAGATCTCGGCCAATCGGTTGGTGTTGGAGCTGTTCCTCCCCCCCACCACGACCATCGCGTCCACCTGGCCGGCGAGCTCGCGGACCTCCTGCTGGCGCTGGTCAGTGGAGCGGCAGATGGTGTCGAAGACGACGCAGTCGCTGTGGCGGGCGCGTATAAGTTTCACGAGCTTCTCGAATTTCTCGCGCTGCTGAGTGCTCTGCGAGACCACGCACACCTTTCCCAAGTCGGCCGGCAGGGCCTCGACCTCGTCCACGGAGTTGATGCACGCGCCGCGCTTCTCGGCAAATCCGAGCAGCGCCTTGACCTCTGGATGCTCGCGATGCCCTATTATAATGATATAGTAGCCTAGTCTCAGATGGCGTCGCACCGTGCCCTGGATGATGCCCACGTCGGGGCAGGTGGCGTCGCATATCTGAGCGCCGCTCTGCTCGAGCCTCTTGCGCTCGGCCGGGGGCACTCCGTGCGTGCGGATGGCCACCGTGCCTTCTATCTCGTCGGGGATGTCGTCGATCACGCCTATGCCCTGCTGGCTCAGCATCTCCACCGCCTGCGGGTTGTGGATGAGGGGACCGTACGTGAAGACAGGCCCGCGCTCCGGGTTCTTCGCGACCTCGAGCACCTTGTTGAAGGCGCGCTGGACGCCCCAGCAGAACCCCGCGGACTTCGCGACTATTATCCTCTTCTCATGAGACATCTTCGCCCTCGGCGATCGGCTTGTCCATTGCCCTGGCCACGTTGTCGAGTATGCCGTTGACGAACGCGCCGCTCTCGGAGCTTCCGAACTTCTTCGCGATCTCCACCGCCTCGTTTATCGTCACTTTGGCAGGTATGTCCGGGCAGCTCTGGAGCTCGAAGACGGCGATCCTCAGTATGTTCTTGTCCACGGCGGCCATGCGCGAGACCTTCCAGTTGGTCGAGTGCTGCGCGATCATATCGTCGAGGCCCTGCTGATCCTGCACCACGCCCATGACCAAAAGCTCGGTGAAACCGCGCATCTCCTCCTGGGTCCCGTGCTCCTCGAAGAAAGATGCCAAGGCATCACGCGGCGGCTGGCCGGTGATCTCTATCTGGTAAAGAACCTTGAGCGCGCTCTCGCGCGACTGACGCCTGGTGCCCATGAATGATTACTTTATTCCCTTGATCGCGTTTGCCATCTCGATCGCGGAGAGCGTCGCGGCGGCGCCCTTGTTGCCGTCCTTGGTGCCCGCCCTCTCGATCGCCTGTTCGAGCGTGTCGGCGGTGATCACCCCGAAGGAGACCGGCACGCCGGTCTCAAGCATCACCGATGAAATGCCGCGGGCCATCTGTCCGGCCACATGCTCGAAGTGAGGGGTGGAGCCGCGGATCACGGCGCCCAGACATATGATCGCGTCGTATTTCCCGGTCTCCGCCATGACCTTCGCTGCGAGCGGAAGCTCGAACGCGCCCGGCACCTTCATCACCACCGTGCCGGCGGCGTCTCCGCCGCTTCGGCCGATGACGTCGAGCGCCCCCTCGAGCAGGCGATTGGTGATGAAGTCGTTGAAGCGGCCCGCAGCTATGGCGAGTTTGAGCCCCTTGGCCGTCAGCTGTCCTTCGATTATCTTTGGCATATGCACCTCTCTCTTTCGTGATCCGTTCACGCCTTCTCCAGCAGATGTCCCAGCTTCTCCCTCTTTGTCTTAAGATAGAACCGATTGTGCCTGCCCGGCTCGACCTCGATCGGCACGCGACCCGAGACGATGAGCCCGTAACCGGAGAGGCCGACGATCTTGCGTGGATTGTTCGTGATCAGCCTGAGTTTGTGAATCCCAAGATCGACGAGTATCTGGGCGCCGATCCCGTAGTCGCGGAGGTCGGCCCTGAATCCCAGCTTCTCGTTCGCCTCAACCGTGTCCATGCCCTCGTCCTGCAGTGCGTACGCGGCAATCTTGTTGTGGAGACCTATGCCCCTCCCCTCCTGCCTGATATAGAGCAGCGCGCCCCTTCCCTCGGCCTTTATCATGTCGAGTGAACGGTTGAGTTGCATCCCGCAGTCGCACCTGCACGAACCGAAGACGTCGCCGGTGAGGCACTCGGAATGGACCCTGACCAACACCGGGTCGCCTCCGGAGAGGTCACCCTTGACCAGCGCTATGTGCGTCTTATCGTCGATCTTCGTCCGGTACGTGATGATGCGGAAGTCCTCTCCCTGGGGGAGCGGGAGCCTCGCCTCCGAGGCCCTCTCCACGAGTAGCTCGGTGCGCATGCGGTGGCGGACGATGTCGGCCACGGATACGATCGGGATGCCGTATCTCGCGCCGAATTCCACGAGGTCGGGCATGCGCGCCATGGTCCCGTCCTCTTTCATGATCTCGCAGATCACCGCGGCAGGGGTTAGTCCCGCCATGGCAGCCAGGTCCACCGAACCCTCGGTCTGGCCGGTGCGGACCAGCACCCCGCCGCGGCGCGCGCGCAGGGGGAAGACGTGCCCGGGCCTGGCGAAATCCGAGGCCCTGGCGGCGGCATCGCAGGCAAGTTTGATCGTGCGGGAGCGGTCGGCGGCGGATATGCCGGTGGAGGTCCCATCCTTCGCGTCTATCGAGATGGTGAAGCCGGTCTTGAACGCCGAGGTGTTGTCGCTGACCATGAGCGGCAGATCAAGCTCGTTCGCGCGCTCCTCGGTCATGGCCAGGCAGATGAGCCCGCAGCCGTGTCTGGCCATGAATGCGATGGCCTCAGGGGTCGCGTGCTGGGCCGCTATAGTGAGGTCCCCCTCGTTCTCGCGGTCCTCGTCGTCCACGAGGATGAGCATGCGGCCCGAGCGCATGATCTCGAGCGCCCGCTCGACCGGTATGGTGGAACGCTCCTGCCCTGACTGTATGTCTATGACTTCCATTGGAGACTCGTGAGTTGTCAGAACCCGTGTTTCTTCAAGAATTCCTCGGTTATTTTAGAGCCCTTCTCGTATTGTTCGCTGTCCAAAAACGTAAGTTTTTCAACATATTTGCCTATAATGTCAACTTCCAAGTTCACGCCGTCTCCGCGCCTTATAGCCTCAAATGTGGTCTTGAGCTTTGTGTGCGGGATGACCATCACCGAGAAACGGTTTCCCGCAACACTGTTCACGGTGAGCGATACGCCGTCCACCGCGACTGAACCCTTTTCGACCACATATCTCGAAAGGTTGCCAGGAATCTCGATGAAGAATTCACGACAACCAGAATGATCTTTGATATCAACAACTTTGCCCACTCCGTCCACATGGCCCTGCACGATGTGGCCGTCGAGCCTCTCCCCCAGGACGCGGGCACGTTCTAGGTTTACGGCGTCGCCGGGCGCAAGCGAACCGAGCGTGGAGCTGGCTGCGGTCTCGGGCGAGATCTCCGCCCAGAAGTTGCGGCCGAGCCTGGAGGTGATAGTGAGGCAGCAGCCGTTCACAGAGACCGAGTCGCCTACGTTGGCCCTCTCAAGATCGAAATCGCACTGGATCTCGACCTCCATGAGATCGTTCTTTGTCTTTGTGGAGCGGACCGCGCCCACTCCCTCTATTATGCCTGTGAACATCTCCGCCTCACCATGCCGTCGATCAGGACGTCGTCGCCCAACGCCCTGATGCTCACATCGCAAAGCCCTATCGCCTCGTCCATGCCCTTTATCGAGAGCCCTGACATGAGATCCTTGCCGCCGCCGCCCAGGAATTTGGGCGCCACGAAGATCGCCATCCTGTCGACGAGCCCCCTCGCCACCATGTCCGAGATGAGGCCGGCGCCGCCCTCCACGAGCACGGAGTTGATACCCATCCCCCCCAGGGCGGCCAGCGCCTCGCGCATATCCACCCTGCCGTCCTTGGAGGCAGTCTCTACGATCACGTGGCCCATCTCCGCGAGCTCGCGCGCCCTGACCCTCGACGCCTTCTCGGTGGTGAGCACGATCAGATTGCCCGGGACACGAGCGAGCAGCTTGAGTCCGTCACGGATCTTGAGCGAGCTGTCGGCGACCACGGCCCTGGTCTCGCGCTCTTTTTTTCCGGGTATGCGGACCGTGAGGCGCGGATCATCAACCAGCGCCGTGTCGATCCCTATCATCACTGCGTCGCAAGAGGCCCTCATCCTGTGCACAAGGCGACGCGACTCCGAATTCGATATCCACGAGCTCGATATCCCGTCGGCCGCGGCGATCTTTCCGTCCAGCGTCACCGCGGCCTTCGCAGTGACAAAGGGGAGGCCTGACTCCATGAGTTTGTTGTATGCGGCGTTGATCGCGCGGCACTCCTCCGAGAGCACCCCTGCCTTCACGGCGATCTTGCGCTCCTTGAGCTGTGCGATCCCCTTGCCGCGCACCGCGGGGTTGGGATCGATCGCGCCTGCGACGACGCGTCTCACACCGGCGCGGGCTATGGCCGCAGTGCACGGAGGCGTGCGGCCTTGATTGCAGCACGGCTCCAGCGTCACGTAGAGGTCCGCGCCGCGCGCCTTCGATCCCGCGGCCTTGAGCGCGTTGATCTCCGCGTGCGGCGCGCCGGCCCTGCGGTGAAAGCCCTCGCCCACGATGCGGCCGCCCCTCACGACGACCGCGCCGACCATGGGGTTTGGCGAGGTGCGGCCGGCGCCCTTGAGCGCCAGCTCGATCGCCCTCTCCATGAATGTCTCGTCTCTGTTCATCGATCAGCCCTACTGCCTGTCCCTGCCGAGCAGGTCCGAGAGCTCGCTCATGAACTCGTTGATGTCCTTGAACGAGCGATAGACCGAGGCGAACCGCACGTACGCCACCTCATCCAGATCGTGCAGCTCCTGCATCACCCTCGCCCCTATCTCCTGGCTCTTGACCTCCGGTTCGCCCAGCTCGAGCGCCCATCGCTCGATGCGGTCCACCAGGGAATCAATCGTTTCGGTGGAGACGGGCCTCTTCTCGCACGCCTTCTTGATGCCCGATGCGATCTTGGCGCGATCGAAGGCCTCCCGCCGGCCGTCCTTCTTCGCCACCGCGGGCAGGGGCTCCTCGACGCGCTCGTAAGTAGTAAAGCGCTTTCCGCAGTCTTCACACTCGCGGCGGCGGCGTATGATCAGGCCGTCCTTCGAGAGGCGCGAGTCGATGACCTTGCTGTCCTGCCTTGGGCAAAAGGGGCACTTCATATTGTCGTCAATCCCTGTAGATCGGGAATCCCTCGCAGAGCTGCCTCACATCGGATTTGACCTTGGCCTTCAGTTTTTCGTCGGCGATGTTGCGCAATACGCCGGCTATCCAGTTGCCGATCGTCTTCATCTCGCCCTCCTTCATGCCGCGGGTGGTGAGGGCGGGCGTGCCTATGCGTATTCCGCTGGTGATGAACGGGGAGCGCGTCTCGCGCGGGATGGTGTTCTTGTTGACCGTGATTCCGGCCTCGCCTAAGGCCAGCTCAGCGTCCTTCCCCGTGATGCCGGCGTCGGTGAGATCGACGCTGAAGAGATGGGTGTCCGTGCCGCCCGAGACGATCCTGAATCCGTGCTCGACCAGGGTGGCGGCGAGCGCCCTGGAGTTCGCCACTATCTGTTTGCAGTAGACCTTGTACGAGGGCTCCAGCGCCTCCTTGAACGCGACCGCCTTTGCGGCGATGACGTGCATGAGGGGGCCTCCCTGCGTGCCGGGGAATATCGCCTTGTCGACCTGCTTTGCGAGGGGCTCCCTGCACATGATGATCCCGCCGCGCGGACCGCGCAGCGTCTTGTGCGTAGTGGAGGTGACGTACTCGCAGTGCGGGATCGGGCTGGTGTGCAGACCCGCCGCGACGAGCCCAGCCGGGTGTGCGATGTCGGCCATCACGGCGGCGCCCACCTGATCGGCGGCCGCGCGGAACTTGGAGAAATCGATGTCGCGGGAATAAGCCGATGCGCCGCAGACGATGAGCTTCGGCCTGTGCTCCTTGGCCAGCCTCATTATCTCGTCATAGTCCAAAAGCTCCGTCTCGGGGTCGACGCCGTAGGAGACCACCTTGAAATACGTGCCTGAAATCGAGACCGGCGAGCCGTGCGTCAGATGCCCGCCGTGCGAGAGGTTCTGGCCCATTATCGTGTCACCCGGCTTGAGCGCCGCGAAATAGACGCCCATGTTCGCCTGGCTGCCGGAATGCGGCTGCACGTTCGCATGCTCGCACCCGAAGAGCTGTTTGAGCCTCGATCGCGCCAGCTCCTCCGCCTGGTCCACGTACTCGCACCCGCCGTAATAGCGCTTGCCGGGATATCCCTCCGCGTACTTGTTGGTGAGCACGCTCCCCTGTGCCGCCAAGACGCGCCTCGAGACGAAATTCTCAGAGGCGATGAGCTCCAGCTTGTACTCCTGACGCTCCAGTTCGCTCTGTATCGCCCGAGCGATCTCGGGGTCGAATCCCTTGAGATCCTCTGAAATCATCCGAACCTCCCCTCAGATCTTTTCGTCGAGCTTCGCGACCCTTGCCTCGTGCCTCCCCCCGTCGAACGGGGTCTTGAGGAAGATGTCGAGAAGGCGCATCTGCGCATCGTGATCCGGTTTCCGCGCCGCCAGACAGGCCACGTTGGCGTTGTTGTGCCTGCGGCTCATCTCCGCGTCGAACTCGTCGTGGAGCACCGCCGCGCGCACAAAGAGATGGCGGTTTGCGGCCATGCACATGCCTATGCCGGAGCCGCAGACGAGGACGCCGCGCTCGGCCTTCTTGTCGGCCACGGCCGCAGCGACCGGCCCGGCATAATCAGGATAATCACACCTGTCGGGGGAATTGGTCCCGAGATCGAAGATCTCGTGGCCCTGTTTGGCGAGCCGCTCCTTGAGTTTCTCCTTGAGCGTGAACCCAGCGTGATCACAGCCTATGGCGATTTTCATAATAAGGGGTCCCGGTCACTGCATTCTCGCGGAGAGGAAAGCGACCACGTCTGCCACACAGCGCAGCGCCTCCGCCTCCTCGTCGGTTATCTCGAGGTCGAATTCCTCCTCGACTGCCATGACGAGCTCGATCATGTCCAGGGTGTCCGCTCCGAGATCGCCGGTGAAAGACGCATCCGGCGCAACCTCGTCGGCAGCCAGCCCCAGCTGCTCGGCAACTATCTCGCCTACCCTGCTCTCGATGCTCTCCATCGGGCGAGGCTCCAATCCTTAGTCAGCCTGTTTTACTATCTCGCGACCCTTGTAGAATCCGCAGTGGATGCAGACGCGATGCGGAAGCTTGGGCTGCTTGCACTGCGGGCAGATCGATAAACTCACGCTCGGAAGCTTTGAGTTCGCCGAACGCCTCTTGTTCTTACGCGCCCTGCCCTGTCTATTTTTTGGAACTGCCACGGCATGCTCCTTTCTCGTTACTCGCCTGTTTCTTTGCCTTAGCTTTCTTTCCCTTCACCTGAAAACTCTTCAGGGCACCGAAGCTGCTCTTGTGTTCCTGCGGCGGGCAGCCGCACGGCCCCTCGTTGAGATTCTTGCCGCAGCGCTGGCAGAGGCCCTTGCAGCCCTCTTTGCACAGGTGCTTCATAGGCCTGGCCAGCGTGATTTGCTCGCGGACGACCTCTCCCAGATCGATGCTGTCGCCCTCGTAAAAGCTGAACTCCATGTCCTCGGCCACGAGTTCGATCTCGAGATTCTCCTCGAGCCTCTGCTGCCTCTTGCTCTCGTACAGAGGCGCCAGCACCTCGTGGATGTGCAAACTCTCTGATTCCTCGAACGGGGCGAGGCAGCGATCGCAGGCCGGGTGGGAGATGAGCTCCACATCGCCGTCCACGCCCACGTTGCCTTCCACCCTCGTCATGTGCAGCGAAAGCTTAGCCCTGCAATCCGTCTCTCCCAGGGAGTTCCTAAGCACAGCGCCGAGCCAGACATCCTTCTCAGTGGCTTCAACGTCCATGCCCTCTTCAGGTATGTCCTCTACAAATATCTCCATCGAGGCATGCCCCCTAGCAGAGCTCCGCACGCGCGCCTGTCTCCGCTGCAGGCAGCCCCTTTTCGCCCGTGCCGGCGAGGATGATTTTCTTTATCCTGTTGTCACCGTCCACAAAGACCTTGCGCGCAGCAAAATCGTTAAGCTCCGCCTCGTCGTACGAGGCAAAGCTGCCGACGATCACCCTGTCGCCCCTCTTCACGATGTGGGCCGCAGCGCCGTTTATCGCGACCTTGCCCGACCCGCGCTCGCCCGGGATGACATAGGTCGCAAGCCTGGCGCCATTTGTAATGTCCCAGACCAGGACCTCCTCATATTCGATGAGATCCGCGGCCTCCATCAGATCCAGGTCGATGGTGATTGAGCCCTCGTAATTCACGTCGGAGTCGGTGACCGAGACCCCGTGGATCTTGGATTTGAGCATCCGCCTTTGCATGGCCGGGGACCCTATAACGCAAGCTTAGTACCTGTCAAGCAAAGGATTAGCCTTAAGTACTTAAAGTCGTTCATGAATTCGATTCCATAACCCGTTGATTTCCCAATGCTCCGCAAACCCTGCGCCCTTGCCTTTTGAGGAAAGGGGTGTTAGGTGGGCCTCATATGATACTGGATTCCCTTGGAAAAGAGCTGCTCGGCAACATCGTGGTCTTCGGGTTCGGGTCGCAGGGAAAGGCACAGGCCAGGAACTTGAGGGACACCGGCTGCAATGTGCAGGTCTTTCTCAGATCCGCAAGCCCCCGCCTCTCTTCGCTCCGCGCCACAGGCATCGACCTCATATCAGACGCGTCCATTGCTGCCGCAAGGGCGAATTGCGCCGTGCTCCTCCTGCCGGACTCGGAACAGGAAGCATTCTACAGGGACTACCTCGCGGAAAATCTCCCAAGAGGCGCGCTGCTCGTCTTTGCGCACGGCTTCGCAATCCACTACCGAAGGATCACACCCAGGCCCGATCTGGACTGCGCGCTGGCTGCCCCCCTGGCGCACGGGGACGCGCTGCGGGCCGACTTCAAGGAGCGCGGCGGAGTGCCATGCGTGGTGGCGGTGGCGCAGGACGCGACAGGCCGAGCGAAAGAGAAGGCCCATGCCTATGCACGCGCGATCTGCGGCAGGGGTCCGTTCATCGGCTCGACCTTTGCCGAAGAGGTGGAAACGGACCTCTTCGCGGAACAGGCGGTGCTTTGCGGAGGGATGCCGGAGCTTGTCCGCGCGGCGTTCGATACGCTGGCGGACGCGGGCTACAATAAAGAGATCGCGTACACGAGCTGCCTTCGGGAGCTGCGCGCGATCGTGGACCTGATGTGGAAAGACGCCATAGCCGGCATGCTCTCCAAGGTCAGCGACACGGCGCGCTACGGCGCGATAACGCGCGGTCCCCGCATCATCAGCAAATCCGTGAGAGACGAACTCAGGCGGGTGCTCGAAGAGATAAGGTCCGGCAAGTTCGCGACCGAGCTCGCCCGCGAAAAGGAGAACGGCTTCGCACGGCTGCACGATCTGATGGCCGCGGCGAGGGAGCACCCGATCGAGAGGATACACGAGGGCTTCGGCCCTGACCCGAGCCCCGGAGACAACCTCAAGGGGGAGCGATGAAGAGAAATCCCGCGGTCGCAGGGCAGTTCTATCCGGGAACAAAGGGCTCGCTCGCACAGGAGGTGGCCGGATTTTTGGAGGCCGGCGTGAACCCCAGAAAAGCGCTCGGCGCAATCGCCCCGCACGCGGGATACATGTACTCCGGCGCAGTCGCGGGCAAGGTCTTCGCGAGCATCGTAGTGCCGAAAAGATGCGTGGTGCTCTGCCCCAATCACACGGGCATGGGAACGCGGGCCGCGGTCTGGCCGCGCGGCAGCTGGTCCATACCCACGGGCGAGATACCGGTGGATGAGAAGCTCGCAGCCGGCATGCTCAAGGCCTGCGACGACCTCCAGGACGACATGACCGCGCACATCGGCGAGCACTCGCTGGAGGTGGAGCTGCCGTTCCTGCTCGCCCGGCAGCCCGACCTCGCCATCGTCCCGATATGCATCTCGAGGGCAAACCACGAAACATTGAGGCGCATCGGGGAAGCCATCGCCAAGGTCATCAAGGCGGATGGCGGCGACATCCTCCTGGTCGCAAGCTCTGACATGAACCACTACGAAGACGAGAAGCGCACGAGGGAAAAGGACGATCTGGCCATCGAACGGGTGCTCGCGCTCGACCCCGAGGGTCTGGTCGACGTCTGCGCATCAAAGCGCATCTCCATGTGCGGAGTGCTGCCGACCGCCGTGCTGATCACGGCATGCAAGGCGCTGGGGGCAAGGAAAGCCACGCTCGTGGCGCACGCCACCTCTGGCGACGTCTCCGGCGATCGCGATGCAGTGGTGGGATATGCGGGATTCGTTATAGAGTGACCTAGAAGACCTCTTCCCAGCTCGACTCGCCAAGACCGCCCTCTCCGGGCTCTCCGCCGGAATAACCCTCGCCTGGCGCCTGATTCTCATCATATGTGAGATCGATCACCGCATTATTCCTGATCGTGATATCGCCCACTGCGACCATCCCCCCGACGGCGGTGAAGCCGGCGTTGTTCTCGATCCTTATGTAGGACTGCGACTGTATCCATCCGGTGATATTGGCCGTTATGTTGTTCGATATCACTATCCTGCTCTGCGCGAAGATCGCCGGATTCCCTGACGCCGCGGTTATCGTGACGTTCGAGTTATTGCCGAAGACGATCCTCCCGCGCGTTATGATCGTCCCGTTGAGCGTGAATACAGAGTTGTTCGACGAGGTCACATTCCCTGTAACGTAGTATACGCCGCTGTAGGCGCCGTTCGTGAAATTGAAATTGCCCGTCACCACGTGGTCGGCGTTCGCCTGCCAGTAAGCCCAGTCGGGCGTAGGCACGGAAGAGTTGGGGTCATTCTCTTCGGGCAGATCGTGGAAGACGACCCCCTCGTTTTCGTCGACATCGCCGCCGGCCGCTACGGGGCCGTAGACGTCTCCGGTCGCATTGTTGTCCACCGTGATGTCGGTTTCCGTGTACATGGCGCTGGAATACGCCTTCGGTTTGCCGCTGCCCCTGGTGAACGCCTGCTGTATGGAGCGCGTGACGCCTCCGACCGCGCCGTCCACGCGCACCGTAGCGGTGTTGTTGGTCTTCGCCACATACGTTACTGTGAAAGAACCGGGATTGAAACTCTTCGTGTAGCCCGCGTTGTCGCTCCAGTTGTTGTCATTCTCCAGTTGCTCCGCCTCATAGGCGAGGCCCGCCTCGGCCACGCTGAAGGCCTGCTGCGTCTTGATCTCGTCCACGACCATGTACGCGGAGCTGGATATCAGCGACACCGCAGCCATGCCCAGCAGCGCGAAGACGACGAGCACCACCACGACCGCGAGTATGGCGAAGCCGCTGTCCGACCTCTTCCTCATGGCAGATTCCTTATCCTCTCCGAGGACTCGATCCTTATGGTCTGATTCCCGGAGGCTATCGCGAGTTTGACCTTGATCACCCTGATCTGGCCCTGGACCGCGGTCGCGTTGCCGTCCTTGTCCAGATAGGTGAAGGTGAGCCCCTGTACGTTTCTTGCCAGCACGTCCGCGCCGCGCATCAGGTCTGTGCCCGAGAGCAGGAAATCCACGGTGTTGTTGTCTATATCCACGAACCTAAGCTGCGTCGCGGTGAAGATCTGGATCTGCCCCGGGGCCTTTATCCTGCGGATCTCCTTCTGTATCCTGGAGACCGCAGCCGCGTTCTCCGCAAACCCCGCGCGCCGGTACTGCGTGAACATCCAGTTGTCCACCGGGCCGAAAAGAACCCAGCCCATGAGCGCCACGGCCGACGTCGCAGCGATCACCATTATGAATTCCACCAGCGTGAAGCCTCTCGTGCGCATGATCATATGTCCGTCTTGAGATCGCTCAGCACCACGTTCCCGGTCCAGCCTACGCCCGAGACCGTGACCGCGATCCGTTTATACGAAGTCGGCCCAGCTACGGGGGTGTTGAGATCGGCTGGGTTCACATAATCCACGGCCACCTGAAAGTCGTAGCGCGCGAAATCGCCGCCGAAATTCGTCGGCGCGACATCGACCACGTCCGCGAAGTTCTTCGCCTTGACCTCGGAGATCTTCTCCCTGGCGAGGAAAACCGCCTCAGTGGCCAAGTCCAGGTTCATGTTCTGCGTGGTGGTGTTCGAGAGCACCACCGTGAGGCCGGAGAACGCAGCGCCGATGATCACGATTATGATCACCACCTCGATCAGCGAAAAACCGCGATTGCCTCCTCCACGCTTCATTGGAGCTCCACCATCCCCGTGTTCTTGACGATCCTTATAGTCCTCGCCGATCCTCCCTGCGAGATCGTGACCGTGCCGTCGCTCCCCAGCGGAGAACCGTTCTTGTCGTCGTACGGCGTGCCTATCGGGTTGAACTCCACCTTATTGCCGGCCGCTATCCCGACAGCGGTGATCAGCGTGCCTCCGAACCGGGCCGCGACGTCCACATCGAGCACAGCCGAGGGCTCCGCCGGATCGAGGAGGTCTATATCGCTCACCCCATTCGTAAAATAGACGTTATATCGGTTCGTGGGGTTGGCCTGGAAGCGCACGCCGTACCACCCATTGCGGGCCCTTGCCTGATGCTGGGCGTATCTTATGTCCGAAAGGATCTTGGCCGACGCCGCGTTCAGTCGGAAGGAAGCGAGGGCAGACTGGATCCCTATTGAGACGGCAAACGCCAGGATGCCTACGACCACCAAGAGTGCGATCAGCTCCACGAGCGTAAAGCCGGATGCGCCGCGGCCAAGGTATTTGATAAACCTATAATGATTCATAATACTTAGCCGATGAAACAGCCCCCCATGAGGAATTGATGCATTATATTATATATCTTTTTTCTTAACAATATAATCAAGCAGCTTGGGGCTTTATCCCTCACATTAATTTCCCCTTTATATCTTGACGGTTAGCGAGCCTTCCAATAGGGAAAACCCCCATGAAACCCAGAGTGAGATTTGCTCCTTCGCCCACCGGCGCCCTCCACATAGGGGGGGCGCGCACCGCCCTGTTCAACTGGCTATTCGCACGCCACACCGGAGGCACATTCGTGCTGAGGATCGAAGACACGGACGTTGAGCGTTCGACCAAGGAGTTCGAGCAGTCGATACTGGACGGCATTCGCTGGCTTGGGATGGACTGGGATGAAGAGCTGACCTACCAGTCTCAGCGCATGGATCTGTACAAGGAACACGTGCAGAAGCTGCTGGACGAAGGTAAGGCGTATCCGTGCACCTGCACGCCTGAGGAGCTGGAGGCGAAGCGCGAGAAGGCGATGGCCGAAGGCCGCAAACCCAAGTACGACGGGACCTGCCGGAAAGGACCGGCGCACCCCGGGAGGCCGGCCGCGATCAGATTCAAGACGCCGGAGACAGGCGCAACCTCTTTTCACGACATCTGCAGAGGCACGATCTCCTTCGAGAACAGCGAACTGGATGACCTCATCATCCAGCGCAGCGACGCCACCCCGACGTACAACTTCACGGTGGTGGTGGACGACGTGACCATGGGCATGACTCACATAATCCGCGGGGACGACCACATCAACAACACCCCGCGCCAGGTGCTGCTCTACCAGGCGTTTGACTACCCCATCCCCGAATTCGCGCACCTCCCCATGATCTACGGCCCGGACAAAAAGAAGCTCTCCAAGCGGCACGGAGCCACCTCGGTCATCGAGTACGAGTCCATGGGATATCTGCCGGAC